>JAPLOJ010000422.1 GCA_026400795.1 Alphaproteobacteria bacterium | reverse complement strand
GGCGTGATGGATCATCCAGGAGGAAAGCCAAAGCAGCTTACTCTCCAGCGCATGCAGCATTTCCGTCCGCCGGGCGCTACCCGGCAAATGGCGGGCCTTGCCCTTGCCTTGCACTGTCATGATCCATTCCCCCAACAATTTGGGCTGAATATGGCGGTTTGGTCGCCGTGACGGAAGGGGGAAATCAGGTCTTTACAAGCCGCTTCAGCCCACCCGAGGCGGCGCGCTGCCCATCCCCCACATAGGCTTCGTGATTATTTTCGATGGAGGCCGGATCATAGAGGTAATTCACCATCAAGCCGCAGGATTGGCGCAGACCATTCTCCGAGACATCGGCCCGCCAATTCAGCCTTTCGACGCGCGCGCCATTGGAAAGATGGAAATGCGCCACGGGATCAAGCGCGCGCCCTGCCCTGCCGGCCGGTGCTTCCTTAAGCAGATACTGCGCGCCCAGCCTGATCAGCATGGGCCCTAAGGCACGGGAGAGGGCTTCCTGCTTGAGCCAGGCGCGGTCCGCCAAAGCACGGGCGCAATCCAGCGCCGTGCCGCCATTGGCGGCAGTAAGTACCGCCTCTTCCTCGGCCGTCAGCAGCGCGGTCTTATTGGCAAGGCTTTTATCGAGCCAAGCGCGAAAGCCCGGCATGGGGGAAAGCGTGCAAAACGTCTTGAGCTTGGGGAATTCGGCAGCGAGCAATTCCACCACGCGCTTGATCAGGAAATTGCCAAAGGAAATGCCATCCAAGCCGCGCTGGCAGTTGTTGATGGAATAGAACACGGCCGTATCCGCCTGCCCGGCATCCTGCAACGGCGCTTTTTCATCGAGCAGCTTTTGCACACTGGCCGCCATGCCCCGTTCAAGGGCGACTTCCACGAAAATCAGGGGCTCATCGGGCATGCGCGGATGGAAAAACGCATAGCAGCGCCGGTCTGAATCAAGCCGATTGCGCAAATCCCGCCAGGTGCGGATGCGATGCACCGCTTCATATTGCACCAGCTTTTCCAACAACGCGGCGGGCGATTTCCAGTCAATCGCGCGCAATTCCAGAAAGCCGAGATCGAACCAGGAAGCGAGCAGACCCTTCAGGTCAGTCTCCAAAGCCTGCAAGGGCGGTTCATCATCCTTGAGGCGCAGCAATTCCGCACGCATTTCGACCAGGAACTTCACACCATCCGGAATGGCGGCAAAGGCCGTCAGCAGCTTCAGGCGCGGCGGTTCCAAAGCGCGGCGCAGCCCCGCCAAGGCAATGGCGCGCACCGCCGCATCGGGCGCGGCGCTCAGTTTTTCAATGGCGCTGGTCACCGCCGCCGCGTTGGAATCAAAACCGGCCAAGGCGCGGAGGAAATCGAGCTTGCCGGCCTCATCCAGACCGCGATAGCGCTCAGCCAGCGATGCGGCGCGGTTGCGGGCGGAAACCTCACCACCGCGTGCCTGGAGGCATTCGCGGAATTCCTCGGCAAAATCATTTGAAGCGGCGGGGCTGCGCTGCACCACACTGGCCAGATCGCGCCAGAGGGAAGCCACGCGCTGCATGGCACGATTCATCAAGCCGGCTTCAATAGCGATATCGGACATGGTGTGTAGCGTTTCCCTCTTGGGGGAAAGCCTATCGAAACATTTCTTAAAAAACAAAGGATTTATGGCGGGCTTGATTGGCTTCAGGAAGAAAGATCATGCCGCGCCTTGGCGATCAACGCCGGCAAATCCTCGGCGATCAAACCAGGTGGGCCTGAAGCCGCACCGGCGCCATGCAGCCAGACGGCAGCGGCGGCCGCATCAAACGGGGCCATGCCTTGCGCCAACAAGGCAGCGATGGCGCCAGCCAGGATATCGCCCGTGCCTGCGGTGGCGAGTGAGGGCGGCGCATTGTCATTGATAATCACGCGGCCATCCGGCGCGGCGATGATGCTATCCGGGCCCTTTAAAACTACCACCGCGCCAAGCCGCGCCGCGGCGGCGCCCGTCGCCCTGAGCCTATCCGCACCCGGCGCGCCGAACAGTCGGGCGAATTCGCCGGCATGGGGCGTGATTACTGCCGCGCCGCGCAGCAGATCGGGTGCTTCGGCAGCCGCCATCAAGGCGCCGGCATCGGCAACCAGTATTTTGCCCGCATCAATCACGCTGCGGATAGCCGCACGTGTCGCCTCATCGGGCAAAAGCCCAGGCCCGGCGAGCCAAACCTTGCGCCGCGCATCCGCCAGCAGCGCATCAAGCGTCGCATCGCTCACCAATTGGCCGGGCGCATCGGTGCGCAGCATCGCGGCCAGTTCTAGGTTTTCGGCATGCAGCGTGACCAAGCCCGCACCAAGCCGCCGCGCCGCCGCAGCAGCCAGCCGCGCGGCACCGGGCATGCTCACCCCCGCCAAAATGGTCAGATGGCCGCGCGTGTATTTATGCGCGCTGAGTTCAAGGGAAGGCAGCGCCCAAAGTGAGGAATGGTTGCGCCAGCAGCGCGGCGCGATGCCTTGCAGCACTGCCTCAGGCAGGCCGATATCGGCGAGCAAGGTCTCGCCACAAAGCGCTCGGCCCGGCAGCAGCAAATGCCCGGGCTTGAGGCGAAAGAAGCTGATCGTGAGCGCCGCTTGCGGGGCATGACCCAGTACCTGCCCGGTTGCGCCATCAAGCCCTGAGGGAACATCCACCGCGACCAAGGGGGCCTGGACCGTGCGGAGAATTTCCATGACTTCCGGCGCCAAGGGGCGCGTCAGGCCAGCGCCAAACAGCGCATCCACCACCAACCCGGCACGGGCAGCCTCGGCGGCATCGAAAGCCGCCATCGGGCCATGCCAGCGCGCCGCCGCCGCAGGGGCTGCCGTGACGGGGTTGGGTGGCGCGAGGGCCGCAACCGCAACGGGCCAGCCCGCCTGTTCCAGATAGCGCGCGGCGACATAGCCATCCCCGCCATTATTGCCCGGACCCGCCAGCACCAGGGTGCGGCAAGGGCGGAACCGGGCGCGAATGGCCCGTGCCACCGCCCTGCCCGCTGCTTCCATCAAGGTTTCGGTCGGCATGCCCGCCGCCAAAGCAGCCGCATCGGCGCGCGCCATCTCAGCGGGGGTCAGAAGCTCAGTTGGGTAAGGGCGCAGCATGAGGAGTTTATAGCCCATCCGTCTGGCAACGGCATGGGGTGGATCAAGGGCCGTTCCATGCTGCTATAGAGACGTTCGTGAACAGGAGTCGTGCATGGCCTTCGTGATCGCCATCGCCCAGCGTAAGGGCGGCGCCGGCAAATCCACTGTGGCGGCCAATCTGGCCACCGCGCTCGCGGAATCAGGCCATCGCGTCGGGTTGCTGGACATTGACCCGCAGCGCAGCCTGGCGCGTTGGGACCAGCAGCGCGGCGCGAGCAAAAAGGCCCATACGCTGCATTTTGAGGCGCCGACCGGCTGGCGCCTGTCCGCCACCCTTGAACGCCTGAAGCGGGAACAGGATTTCGTACTGCTGGACACGGCGCCGCATGATGACACGGATGCCAAGCTTGCCATTCGCGGCGCTGATCTGGTGCTGGTGCCCTTGCAACCCTCTGCGGCTGATCTTTGGTCCATGGATGCGACGCTTGATCTGGCCAAGCAGGAAAGGCGCCCCTTCCGCCTGGTGCTGAACCGCGCCCCGGCTTCGGGCAAGCTGCGGGATGATATTGAAGGCCAAATCCGCGACCGCAACCTGCCCATGCTGGATGCGGTGCTCGGCAATCGCACCGCCTATGCCCAGGCTTTCATGGCCGGGCTTGGCGTGGTCGAAGCCGCGCCCCGCGGTCCGGCGGCTGCAGAAGTCCGTGCATTGGCGAGTGCCTTGGAAGCGATCCGTAAAAAGGGTTTGAAATAATGAGTGATTTATTGCTGGCGCTGCATCTACTTGGCGCGGTGCTTTGGGTGGGCGGCATGGCCTTCGCGCTTTTCGTGCTGCGCCCCGCTGCGCATGAAGTGCTGCAAGCGCCGGAGCGTCTGGCGCTCGCCCAGGCGGCCTTTAGGCGTTTCTTTTTGATTGTATGGCATGCCATGCCAATCGTGCTGCTGACCGGCTGGGCCTTGTTCTTCTTCTGGCATGGCGGCTGGTCTGGCGCGCGATGGAGCCTGCATCTGATGCATTTGCTGGGACTGATTATGGCTTTGGTCTTTTTTGCGGTATTCTTTGGCCCTTGGGGCGCCATGCGCCGGGCAATGGCGGCGGGCGACAAGCCCAATGCGGCGCGCGCGCTGGAGAGTATCAGAAAGCTGGTATTGATGAATTTGATCATGGGGTTGATTGTGGCGGCATTCTCCGGCCTTGGGCGCATCGCGGGATGAGCATTGCGCTGAAGGGCGGCATCCAGATTGTGGAGGATGCCGCGCCGGAATTCGAAGCCGTCGCCGCCATTCAGCGCGGCCTGCATAATTTCAATCAGGAAACCGGCGGTCCTTATGACCGGGAACCAGTGACGCTTTTGGTGCAGGATGCCGATGGCAAGACCCTTGGCGGGTTGTTGGGCCTGACCTTCTGGGGCTGGCTATTCATTGATTGGCTCTATCTGGAACGCGGCATGCGTCGGCGCGGCATTGGTGAGGAATTGCTGCAACGCGCTGAGGCGATTGGCCGCGAACGCGGCTGCACCAATGCCTATACGGATACTTTCAGCTTCCAGGCGCCGGGTTTTTGGAAGCGCAATGGCTATGTGGAATTCGGCAAGCTTGAAGGCATGCCCGCAGGCCATGCGCGGGTTTGGTTGCGGAAGAAGCTGTAGCTTTATTCCACCTTGATCCCGGCCTTGGCCACCACATCGGCCCACATCGCAATCTCGCGCTTCAGTACCGCATAGAACGCGGCGGGGCTTTGCCCGCCGCGTTCCGTACCCAGTTCTAGAATGCGTTGCGTGAGATCAGGCGCTGCAATCGCCGCCGCAATCGCTTCATGCAAATGCGCCTGAATGGCCACAGGCGTGCGCGCAGGCAGGAAGGCCGCCACCCAGGTATCCGCTTCGAACCCCGGCACGGTCTCCGCGACACTCGGCACATCCGGAAAGGCGCGGTTGCGCGTGGGGGACGTGACGGCGATGGGCCTGATCTGCCCTGCCCGCGCCAGCCCCGCTGAGGCGGTGAGCGAATCAAAGCCAAGCTGCACATTGCCCGCGGCTAAATCCTGCAAGGCGGGGCCGGAGCCGCGATAGGGGATATACTGAATATCCACCCCGGTCGTCAGGCGAAACAACACCGCCCCCAAATGCGGCCCCCCGCCAGGGGAGCCCGCCGTGTAATTCAGCTTGCCAGGATTGGCCCGCGCATAGGCCAGCAATTCGGCAATGGTTCGGATGGGCAGGCCGGGTGTGGCCGTCACCAGCATGGGCGTGCGCCCTATCATGGTGATGGGCAAGAAGGCGCTTGGAATGTCGAAGGGCGCCTTGTCCTTATGCGTGGTCGGTAGGATGGAATGGGCCGAGGCATTGATCAGCACCGTATATCCATCGGGTGCCGCGCGGGCGACTTCGCCCATGCCAATAATGCCT
>JAPLOJ010000258.1 GCA_026400795.1 Alphaproteobacteria bacterium | reverse complement strand
GTGCGCCGCGCCCTTTCGCTTGCCATCAATCGCCAGGGCATTGTGGAACGTCTGCTCATGGGCCAGGGCATGCCGGCGGAACAATTCGCGGCCCCGGCCGTTGCGGACCGCGCGCCCAATATGCCGCCGCCGCGCTATGATTTGGATCAGGCGCGCGCTTTGCTCCGTGACGCGGGCTATCCGGATGGTTTTCGTATCACGCTGCATAGCCCCAATGGCTGGTTCGCATCGGATACCGATGTGGCGCAGGCCATCGCTCAGGGCTGGACACGGCTTGGCATTGAAACCCGTGTCGAGGTCCTGCCGCCCGCTAATCTGTTCACCCGCGCCACTGCGCGGGAGTTTTCGATGTTCATGACCACCTATACCTCCTCCATTGCGGCCAATACGCTGCGCCAGGTATTGATGACGCGAAACAGCGAAACCGGTGCCGGCCCCTTCAATCGTCAGCATTACTCAAACCCGGCGATGGATGCGCCCTTGGCGGAGGCCTTGCGCACCATGGACACCACGCGGCGTAATGCGCTGACCGCTGAGGCGATGCGGATTGGTATGGAAGATGCGGGTGTTATTCCCATTTTCTATCTCAAGGTTTCCTGGGCGGGGCTCAGGAATAAGGTGAAGTATGATGCCTCGCCTTCCTGGTACACCAATGCGCTGCTGGCGAGCCCGCCCTGAAGCATAATTCTTGAACTTAAATGGGAAAATTCATCATGGCCGATAAGCAAGCCATGGCGCGCATTGCCGCTGCCATAGACACGAATTTCGACAAGCAGGTGCAATTCCTGGCGGAACTGGTCCGCTTCCCAAGCCTGAGGGGACGCGAAGCGCCTTTGCAGGATTGGTTTGCCCGCCAAATGGCCGCGCGCGGCTATGCGGTGGACCGCTATACGCTCGCGGATGTGCCGCCGCATCCCAAAATGGCGCCGATGGTAGAATGTGATCCCGCCGGCAGCGTGCAGGTGGTGGCCACGCATCGCGCCAAGAACCCCACCGGGCGCAGCCTGATCCTGCAAGGCCATATTGATGTGGTGCCCGAAGGCCCCGCCGATATGTGGACCCACCCGCCCTATGCCGCCGTGATTCGCGATGGCTGGATGTATGGCCGCGGCGCGCATGACATGAAATCCGGCGTGGCCTGCATGGTCTATGCCATGGATGCCATTCGCGATGCCGGCTTTGAACCCGCCGCCGATGTTTATGTGGAAACAGTGACCGAGGAAGAAAGCACCGGCAATGGCGCGCTTTCCACGCTGCTGCGTGGTTATCGCGCGGATGCGGCGCTGGTGCCGGAACCGACCGGCCATACCATCACCCGCAGCCAAACCGGCACCATCTGGTTTCGGCTGCGCGTGCGCGGCATTCCGGTGCATGTTGCTGTGGCGCAGGATGGCAGCAATGCCATCATGTCGGCCTATGTGCTAATCCAGGCGATCTACGCACATACGCGCAAATTGAACGAAGCCGCGCGCGCCAGCACCTGGTATGCCGACATCAAGGACCCGATCAAATTCAACCCCGGCATTATTCGCGGCGGTGATTGGGCATCTTCCACCCCTGCCTGGTGCGAGGTGGATTGCCGCATCGGCCTGGTCCCCGGCACCACGCCGGCAGAAGCCATGGCCGGGATTGAAGCTGTGGTGCGCGCCACTGCCAAGGGCGATGGCTTCATGGCCAATAACCCGCCCGAAATCGTCTGGACCGGCTTTCAGACCGACCCCTATGTACTGGAACCGGGCAGTGACACCACGGCGGTGAATGACACGCGCTATTACGGGCTTTATTTCGACATCCCCGGCCTTTGCTATGGCCCGAAGGGGGAGGGGGCGCATGCCTTTGATGAGCGCACCTCGATCGAGGATTTGCGCAAATGCACGCGCACCATCGCTACCTTCATCACTGACTGGTGTGGGCTTAGAGCGGTTTCCGTTCACGTCCGTTCACCGGAATCGCTCTAAGCGCTTGTTTGGTCGCATTTTCCGAGTCGCCAAGTGTTTCCACTTGGCTTGAAAATGCTCCGGGCCGCGCGGCTGACCCCCCGGCGGGGGCCCAGCCAAGAAAAGGCTTGGCCTTGGGTCCGGCAGCGGTCATGCTATAGGGGTGTGGCTGGCGCAATCCGGCTTGCAGAACCTATGGGAGACAGAAGAATGATCCGATTTACCCGCGCCCTTTCCGGCGCGGCCTTGGCGGGGCTTATGGCCGTCGCCTCCATCCCGGCCATGGCGCAAGCGCCGGCGGCGGATACCATGGCTGCCATTCGCGCCCGCGGGCAGCTTATCTGCTCCACCTCGCCCTCCACGGTCGGCTTTTCCTTGCCGGACAGCCAGGGTGTGTGGCGCGGGCTTGATGTGGATTATTGCCGCGCCGTTGCCGCCGCAATCCTGGGCGACGCCAATCGGGTTCGCATCGTGCCTTCTTCGACGCAGCAGCGTTTCACCATGCTGCAATCCGGTGAAATTGACCTGCTGTCCCGCACCACGACCTGGACGCTGACGCGCGAAGCCTCGCTCGGCCTGGTTTTCGCGGGTATCAATGTTTTTGACGGCCAGGGGTTCATGGTGCATCGCGATAGCGGCGTCACCTCAGCCAAGCAGCTTGATGGCGCCACGGTATGCGTGCAACCGGGCACGACCACCGAACTCAACATGACCGATTTCTTCCGCACCAATCGCCTGCGCTTCACCCCTGTGGTGATCGAGAATATCGAAGAAATCCGCACCGCGTTCATTAACAAGCGCTGCGACGCCTATACGACCGATGCTTCATCCCTGGCATCCTTCGCGGCCGCGCAAGGCGCCAATGCCAATCGTTTCCTGCTGCTGCCCGAAATCATTTCCAAGGAGCCTCTCGGCCCCGTGGTGCGCAAGGGTGACTGGCGTTATTTTGATGTCGTGCGCTGGGTGCATTTTGCCCTGCTGACGGCGGAAGAACTTGGCATTACGCAAGCCAATGTCGGTAGCTTCGCCAATAGCACCAACCCCGATATCCAGCGCTTCATGGGCCAGACCGGTGATCTT
>JAPLOJ010000374.1 GCA_026400795.1 Alphaproteobacteria bacterium | reverse complement strand
CGCGCATCATGCGCGGTGATCGCGTGGGTATTCTGGGGCCCAATGGTGCGGGCAAAACGACGTTGTTGAATATGCTGATCGGTACGCTGGCGCCGGATGCGGGGCAGGTCTTGATCGGCGCTGGGATTGAAATGGTGGGCCTGGATCAGCGCCGCGCGGCGCTTGATCCCGCAGTGACGCTGGCGCAAGCGCTGACCGAAGGGCGCGGCGATATGGTGCATGTTGGCGGCGCGCCGCGGCATGTGCTGGGCTATATGAAGGATTTTCTGTTCACGCCGGAACAGGCGCGCACGCCGCTCGGCGCGCTTTCTGGCGGCGAACGCGGCCGGCTGATGCTGGCGCGCGCCTTCGCCAAACCGTCCAATCTTCTGGTGCTGGATGAACCGACCAATGATCTGGACCTTGAAACACTCGACCTATTGCAGGAATTGATCGCGGATTACGCCGGCACGGTGCTGCTGGTGAGCCATGACCGCGATTTCCTCGACCGATGCGTCACCAGCGTGATTGCCTTTGAAGAGGCGGGGCGCTGGCAGGAATATGCCGGCGGCTATAGCGATATGGTGGCGCAGCGCGGCCATGGCGTGCGGGCGCGCGCCGCTGAAAAACAGGCGACGGTCCCGAAGCGAGAGGCGGCAGTTTCAGCCAAACCAGCCTTGCGCAAAAAGGGCCTGGGCGCGGTGGAACAGCATGAATTGAAATCCCTGCCGGCGCGGATGGAAAAGCTTGCGGCGGAAATCACCGCACTTGAAAAGCGCATCGCCGATCCGGCGTTTTACGCACGCGATGCCGCTGGCTTTGCCAAGGCGACCAGCGCGCTTGGCGTGGCGCAGGCCGGTTTGCAGCAGGCAGAGACTCGCTGGCTGGAATTGGAAATCCTGCGGGAGGAAGGCGGCGGGTAACCCTCGCCGTTTAGAGCAGATCACGTTCAGATGGAATCATCTGAACGTGTGAAGATGCTCGAAAAACAACGATGTAGAGCGGGTTGCGTGAACCCATGTGAACGCAACACGGTCTAGTAAGGCTCCAATAGCCCCAGCGCCGCCAAGCGCTGACAGAAGGCCAAGGCGCCTTCGCCAAGACTGGCCGGCGTGGCGCCTTCGGCCAATTGCGCAAGCCAGGCGCATTCCGTGGCGTTCAGATTTTCCACGCCGCCATACCAGCGAAGCGCGCCGCCACCTTCGGGCAGCGGCACCAGATGGTGATGCATGCCGTCCGATAGGCGGAGCTTTGCATCTGCGCCGGGCGGGCGATGCGCGAGGCTTCGCTGCGACAGCGGCAGCCGATCCTGCGTGATCCGATCCATGGCGGCGAGGGCGAGCCGTTCCTGCGCTGCTTCGGAAGATAGCGCAGCCAAAGCAGGCGCGAGGCGCGCGGCGATGGCGGCAGTGCCCCCTGCCTCAGCGAGTCGCCAGGAGGGGATGCTGGCGCGCAAGGCCGGGTTTTCCGCTTCCAGGATTTCCAAAAGCTCCCGCAGCATATCGGCGATAGAGGCTTCCAGGAAACCGAGGGTGATATGCAGCGATGGCGCATCGCCTGTCTGCGCTGCCGCTTCATGCATGACACCGCGCGGCAGATAAAGCGCATCACCGGGATTGAGCGTGAGGGCATGCGGCACCCCGGCAGGGTTTTGCTTATTGGCCCAAGGTGTGGCGCGGCTTGGCAGCGGGAAGGGGATGTCATCCCAAACGCGCCAGGATTTGGCACCCGATACCTGCATCACCAGCACGTCATGCGTATCAAAATGCACGCGGAAGCCCTGCGCGCCGGGGGGCGTCAGGTAGATGTTGGCCTGCACGGGATGCAGGAAAATCTTCTCCAAACCCCGGCATAATTGCGCAAGTGGCGCATGCAATTCGTGGAATTGCGAGACAACCAGACTGCCCCCCGCATCATGCCGGGCGAGCAGGCGCGGCAAATCAATGCGGCTACCTTCGGTTTGTAGATATTCATCAGGTGGGATGGCCGCACTGCCCTGCCGCCCACCATCGGCCATGGTCACGCGCGGATGGCGCGCCGCATCGGTGCGCAGAAACGCATCAAGATCGGCGATGGAAAGCAGGCCCGCGTAGCGATCCACTGCCCCACCTGGCAAAAGCCGCCAAGCGGCGCCTTCACGCAGCGCGAAGACCTGCTCAGGCGACAGGCCGCCAAAGGCCAAGCGCCAGGCCGCTTCGCCCAGGGTTTCGCTCATGCGGCGTTTCAGGTGCCGCGACGGCCGCGGCCAGCTTCATCGCGCGGGTCTGAATCGGTCATGGCCTTGCGCTGCGTGCCGCGCCCATTGCCTTGGCCATCGCCAGGATCGGCATCAGTCAGGCCCGTGCCACGACGCGCGCCGCGGCCATTGCCGGGACCATCACCTGGGTCGGCATCGGTCAAGCCCGTGCCGCGCCGCGCGCCGCGGCCATTGCCCGGACCATCACCGGGGTCGGCATCTGTCGTGCCCGTGCCGCGCCGAGTTCCACGACCATTGCCCGGGCCATCACCCGGGTCGGAATCGTTTAAGCCAGTGCCACGCGCGCGACCACGCCCGCGTCCTGGACCATCACCTGGATCCGCATCTGTGGCGACGGGAATGGCCGGGGCTTGCTGAAGCGGTTCGGCGGCGGCGCTGCGCGCTGCGCCCAAAAGGGCAGGGGCCGCCGCCAGATTCAAGACCAATAGCCTGCGCCCCAAAGGGTTCCGCTGCGATTCTGCAGGGGCATTGTCTTTTTTGCTGGACGGCATAGCCTGACTTCCTTCGTACCTGATCGAACCCTGACGGTGGAACGATCCCATCATCACCGGGAAAAGTAAATGGATCTTTGTCATGAGAATACAAATAAAATTTTCTCGAACTACCCTATTTAGCAGGTGTAATTTAATTAATTATTTTGCCGGAACAGTATACACCGAAGCAATTATTTCGATTTCTTGAATTGATCTTTGTCTGGCGACGTCGCAGAAATAGCATCTGTTCGATTCGCGCGCTTTGGCGAAACCGGAAGCGGAGAGGTGAATGGCTGAAGCCAAGCAAGCTGAGAGGATGTCTTCCCTACCGTTGCACGCCATCAGCGCGGCTCAGTTACCGATGTTTCTTGCGGCGCTTCCTGAAGCGTCAGCAAGCTTTCTGCGTGCCTCTGGCTTTGCCGCCAAGCCTGGCGACATCGCACTTATTCCCGGTGCGGATGGTCTGGTTGGCGCTGTGGTCGGCATTGGAAAGGAAGCCTCGCCATGGGATTTTGGCGGTGCGCCCTGGGCGCTGCCTGCCGGAAGTCGTTGGCATCTCGCCGGGGATGCAGTTGACCCGGCGCAAGCTGTACTAGGTTGGCATTTGGGTGCTTATCGTTGGTTGCGCCACAAGCAGCCCCAACGCGCGCCGGCTGAGTTGGTCCTGCCCGCTGGTACCGAAAATGCGGTGATGATGGCCGAAGCCATTTGTGCGGCACGAGATTTGATCAACGCGCCCGCAGCTGAATTGGGGCCGCAGCAATTGGCAGAAGCCGCCGCCGCGCTGGCCAGGCGCCATGGCGGGCGCGCAGAAATCATTACCGGTGAAGCTTTGTCGGAAGGTTTTCCCTGCATGGCCGGGGTTGGCGCGGGCAGCCCCCGTGCGCCCCATTTGGCCGTATTGCGCTGGGAAGGTGATGCGAATGGCCCGCTAGTTGTGCTTTGCGGCAAGGGCGTTTGTTTCGATACGGGGGGGCTGGACCTCAAACCCTCGGCCGCCATGCTGCGGATGAAAAAGGATATGGGCGGTGCCGCCGTGATGCTGGCGGTGGCGGAGATGGTCATGCGCGCCAAGCTGCCGCTGCGGCTGTTGGTACTGATCGGCGCGGTCGAGAATGCCGTATCTGGTAACGCAATGCGTCCCATGGATGTTTTGCGCTCGCGCAAAGGGCTTCGGGTTGAAATCGGCAATACTGACGCTGAAGGAAGGTTGGTCTTGTGCGATCTGTTACAATTCGCGGCTGAGCAAAACCCCGCCATGATCCTGGATGCCGCCACGCTGACCGGTGCGGCGCGGGTGGCGCTTGGCCCTGATTTACCTGCACTTTTCAGCAATGATGATACGCTATCGGAAAGGCTTTTGGCGGCCGGCTTGGCTGTGCAGGACCCCCTTTGGCGGCTGCCGTTACATGATGGATATGATTCCTGGCTTGATAGCCCCTTCGCGGATCTTTCCAATGTTTCGACAAAACCGATGGCAGGCGCGGTGACAGCCGCGCTTTTTCTTCGTCGTTTTGTGCCCGAAACTCAACCTTGGGTACATCTTGATGTCTATGCCTGGAACGATTCTACGCGCCCCGGCCGGCCCGAGGGTGGGGAAGCCCAGGCAGCGCGTGCCATATTCACGATGTTGCGTGATTTCAGGGGGGGGGTATGATATGAACTCTCCCTGAGTTTTCTTCTCGGAACGAAGCGCGTTCAATGGCTTTTCAACCGCAATGAAAATACCAAGGTCGAGAAATGACCTCAGTCATCTGTTCGGAAAAGGAAGTTTACCATGGCTAACAATAACGGCTCGGAGCACCTTATCAAGGTGCTTCAGGAAACAATCGTCCCTCGTGCGCCGCAATGGCAATGATCTCTCATCCCGCCAGCTGGGCGTGGTGCTGATCAGCTATTTGACAGACGGCCCGCACACTGTGCGCGGCTTGGCGGCGAAGCTAAATGTCTCCAAGCCCGCAATCACGCGCGCGCTGGACCGGCTGGGCGATCACGATCTTGCGCGGCGCAAGCCCGATCCTTCGGATCGGCGCTCCGTGCTGGTGCAGCGCACCCCCAAGGGTAATGCCTTCATGCGGGAATTGCGCAATACCATCCTGGCAGCCGAACAGCGGGTAAATGAAGCGGCAAAAGCCGAAGGCGGCCGCAAGTAAGCAAGCGATTGGCGCTGGGGTTGGGGCATGCCGTTACGCATGGCCCCGCCCGGTAGCCGCTTCGCTTGACATGCCCGCGCAGCGCTGCTTTTCCGCAAGCCGCGCCGCGTGGGCTCTGTCATGACCGATATCGCCTATATAATCTCGAAAATTTTATGGTTTCCGGCGCGGCCGGGCCATTTTGCGTTGCTGGTTGGCGCCATCGGCCTTGCCTTGGTCTGGCGCGGGCGCCGCTTTGGCCGCTGGCTGATCTTGGCCTGCCTTGCCTTCTTCTTCCTGCTGATCGCAACCCCGATCAGCCAATTCATCCTGCTGCCCTTGGAAGACCGTTTTCCGCGTCCTGCTGAAGCGCTAGCGCGGGTTGATGGCATTGTGGTGCTGGGTGGTGCGGTGGATCAGAACATCACCGATGCGCGCGGCATTCCCGCCATCAATGGTGCGGCGGAACGCATGACCGAAGCCGTGGCACTCGCGCGACGTTTCCCCAATGCGCGCATTGTCTTCACCGGTGGCCAGGGGTCGCTGGTGCATGGCGGCCTGACGGAAGCCGATGTGGCGCGGCAATTCTTCGAAAGCCTTGGACTTACAGGCCCACGCATGATTTATGAGAGTGAAGCGCGCAACACGCATCAGAATGCGCTGCTGACCCGGGATTTGGTGCAGCCCAAAGCGAATGAGGTCTGGCTGCTGGTGACCTCGGCCAGCCATATGCCGCGCGCCATGGGGGTTTTTCGCCAGGCGGGCTGGAAGGATATTGTTGCCTGGCCGGTGAATTACCGCACCGGCCATAGCTTCGCCGCACTTTACGATGCACCCTTTCCGGAACGTCTTGGCCAATTCGAATGGGGTTTCCGCGAATGGGTGGGGCTTATCGCCTATCGCCTTATGGGACGCACCGACGCGCTTTTGCCCGCACCCTGAAGGCTTCAATCCACCTTGATATTGCCATCGCGGATCACGCGCGCCCATCTTTCACGATCGGTTGCGATGAAATTGCGAAAGGCTTCCTGAGTCATGGGGGCGGGTTCAGTGCCCTGCGCCACCAAACGCGTGCGGAAAGCTTCACGGGCCAGCGCCGCATTCACTTCCCGATGCAACCGATCCACAATCGCGGTTGGCGTGCCGGCAGGTGCCATCAGCCCATAAAAGCCAACCCCTTCATAGCCAGCCACACCAGATTCAGCGATTGTGGGCACATCCGGCAAGGCAGGGTCGCGCCGCGCGGTGGTGACGGCAATGGCGCGCACGCGCCCGCCCTGGATATGCGGCAGCGCGGTAGGCGTGGTGTCGAACATCATGGAAAGTCGGCCGCCGATTGTATCCACCACGGCCGGACCCGTTCCGCGATAGGGGATATGGGTGATGTCCACCCCAGTCATTTGCTTGAGCAATTCCATGAACAAATGCTGCGCGCTGCCCGTGCCGCTTGATCCGTAATTCAATTCGCCCGGCTTGGCGCGTGCCAAGGCAAGCAACTCGGTCAAATTGCGTGCGGGCACGGATGGATGCACCACAAGAACGGAAGCGACGGTGGAGACCATCCCAATCGGCACCAGATCCCGCGCCGGATCATAGGCAAGGCGCAGTAACGCCGGATTGATCGCAAGCGGGCCGGTTGAGCCCATCAGCAGCGTATAGCCATCGGGTGCACTGCGTACCACCGCTTCCGTGCCGACAGAGCCACCCGCGCCGGTGCGGTTTTCCACTACCACTGATTGCCGCAGAGCCGGCGTCAATTCCTCGGCGATATTGCGCGCCAGAACATCGGCAGCCCCACCTGGCGGAAAAGGCGAAATCAGCCGCAGGCTACGCGCGGGCCAGGCTTCCTGTGCGGAAGCGAGCGCAGGAAAGGCAAGAAGCCCGGCAAGGGCAGCGCGTCTTGTGG
>JAPLOJ010000309.1 GCA_026400795.1 Alphaproteobacteria bacterium | reverse complement strand
TGCTGGGGCCGGTGCTGTGGCGGCTTTGTACCGCGGCGGGGCTTGCCGTGCCGGCGTCGGAAAAGCTTGCGCAAATGGGCTACCTGCTGGCGGTCGCAGCGCTGCTGGTGGCCTGCCATTGGCTGCTGCCCTTTGAGGTGATTGGCGTTATCGCCACCGGCCTGCCCTTGATTTTTGCGCTCTGGCGTCTTGACCCGCCGCAGGATGGCGCCGCTTGGCGGAAGGCGCTGTCCCGCCTTGGACCTTACGCCTTTCTCACCCTGGCACTTTTGGCGGCGCGCGCGGTACCGAACCCGCCGGCATGGCGGCCTTTTGCGGATTTGCCGGCCTTTCCGATCACTCATGTTTCCTTGGTGCTGGGCGTGGTTGCGCTATTGCTGCTTGCCCGCCGGGCCGGAGCTGTTGCCCTCGCGCAAGGGGCGATCAAGCGCGGCATACGGCCGGCGCTGATCATGCTGCTTTATGTGCTGCTGGCGCGTTGGATGGGCGAAAGCGGCGCCACGGCTGCGCTCGCACGGGAAGCGGCGGCGGCGCTTGGTCCTCTGGCGCCTTATGCCGTGCCGCCGCTTGGCCTGATGGCGGGCATCGTGACAGGCACTAATATCGGGTCCAATGCGGCGGTGATGCCGGTGCAATACAAGCTTGGCCTGGCGGCAGGGCTGCCGCCCGCTTTGGCGCCTGGGGTACATAATTTCATCGGCGCGGCTGGTGCCGGCATGTCCTTCGCCGTCACCGGCATGATTTGCGGCTTGCTGGCCGATGGCACCAAACCCGCTGCACTTTGGCGGCTATTATGGCCATCGCTGGCGGCGGTGCTGGTGCTGGGCTGGGCGGCGATGGCGTTTATTACCTAAGGGCTTGCATCCGGCGCCAAGGCCGCACAGTTTGAAGGTAAGAAACTTCAGGGAGGCTTTACCATGACGCACTTCACCCGCCGCGCTGCCTTGGCGCTTTCCGCTGGCATGCTTGCCGCGCCGGCCGTTCATGCCCAGGGCGCCTTTCCGAATAAGCCCTTGCGCATCATCGTGCCCTATCCGCCTGGTGGCGTGACCGACATCATGGGGCGCCTGATTGCCGAGCCCATGGGGCGGCAACTTGGCTATCCCATTGTTGTCGAAAATCGCGCGGGTGCTGGCGGCAATATCGGCGCCATGGCCGCCGCCCAGGCCGAGCCCGATGGCTATACGCTGTTCCTTGGCACCATGGCGACGCAGGGGGTGAACCCGGTCCTGTATCCCGATCCGCGCTTTGACCCACGCAAGGCTTTCGTTGGCGTTGGCATGATGGCGGATATGCCCAATGTCATGTCCTGCCTGCCGCGCCGCTACAACCCGGCCAATGCGCGTGAAGCGATCGCCCGCGCCAAGGCCGAAAAGGGCAAGATGCTGTTCGGCACGGTGGGCAATGGGTCTTCGGCGCATCTTTCGCTGGTGATGCTGGAAAAGCTGGCGGGGATTGATGTCGTGCATGTGCCCTATCGCGGATCAGCCCCGGCGATCGCGGCCTTGCTCGCGGGTGATCTGGACATGCTGTTTGACGCTTCCGCCACCTCCGCACCGCATATCCTGCAAGGGTCCATCAAGGGCCTGGCCATCACCATGGACAGGCGCATCGGCAGCCTGCCCAATACGCCCACGCTGCAGGAAGAAGGTGTCGCCGGCTATCATTTGAGTGTGTGGAATGGCGTCTTCACGCAATCGCGCGTCCCGGCGCCGATCCTGGCGCGCTTGCAGGACGCCTTCAACAAGGCGATGGATGCGGCGATGCTTGATAAACTGAAGGCCAATCACACCGAACCCTTGCTTATTCCGTCGAAGGAATTGCAGCCCTGGCTGGATCGTGATGCGGAACGCTGGGGCCAGGTGGCGCGCGATAGCGGCATCAAGATTGACTGATCGGGTTTGCGGCTTGCCGGGAGCCCCGACTGACTAAACAACCAACCAAAACAAAAGGAGAAATCATGTCTCTGTTTCGTCGCATGACGCTGGCCGCCGGATTGGCCGCGCCACTGATGGCTCTGCCCGCTTTGGCGCAGGCGCAAATCACGATCCATCACGCCTTGCCGCCCAATAGCCATACGGGCGTCAGCGCCAGCAGCTTCAAGGAAAGCTTTGAGCGTCTGACCAATGGCCGCTATCGCGTGAACACGCAGCGCAACGACAATGAACGCGAAATGATCGAAAGCGTTCAAATCGGCACCATTGATTGCACCTTCACCTCCACGGGCCCAGTCGGCAATTTCGTGCCGGATGTGCGGATTTTCGACGTACCCTTCCTGTTCCGCGACGCGGCCCATGCGCGCGGCGTACTGGATAGCGATATCGGATCTGCCGTATTGGCGCGTTTCACGGCGCGCGGCTTGGTTGGCGTGATCTGGACGGAAAATGGCTTCCGCCATTTGACCAATTCGCGGCGCGAAGTGAATTCTCCGGCGGATATGCGCGGCCTTAAGGTACGCACCATGGAAAACCAGGTGCATATGCGCGCGTTTTCAACCCTTGGTGCGCTGCCAACACCAATGGCCTTCAGCGAATTGATCCCTGCCCTGCAACAGGGCACGGTTGATGGTCAGGAAAACCCGATCTCCGTGATTGTGGCGAATAACATCAACCAAGTGCAGAAGTTCATGACGCTGACCAACCATGTCTATTCACCCGCGGTCATGATCTGCAACCCGGGCATGATCGGCCGGCTTTCCACCGCTGACCGCACCCTGTTCCAGGAAGCCGCGCGCGCCGCGCAAAAGGCCAATCGTGACCGCGTGAGCGCCGATGACGCGAGCGGCGTTGAAGAACTCCGCCGCCGCGGGATGACGGTAGTGACGCAGGTGGATACCTCTGCCTTCCAAACCGCGTTGGCACCTGCCTTCGCTGAATGGGAACGCACTTTGGATGCGGCCACCCTGCGCCGCATTCGCGAATGGAAGCCGAACTGATCATTTGGCCAAAGTCACCTGATGGGTTAGCGCCCATCGGGTGACAAAATCCAAGCGCGCATCGCGCGCTTTTTTGATAGGACGGCGCGATGAATGCGATGAATACCCTGCCCTTGCAGGTGACAGGTGTGGCCACGCTGCTGGCGTTGGTTTTCGCCTTTTGGCTGAAATCCGGGGATGGGCTGCGCGCGCAGCTCCGCGCCGGCGTGCTGACCGCCGATAGGATCGGCACCACCATCGCCGCCATCATTGCCTGCCTTGCCTTGACGGTGGCGGTCTTCGCTGGGCTTTGGCAGGTGGTGGCACGCTTTGCGACCGAAACGCCATCTGTCTGGTCCGAAGCGCTTGTCCGCACCGCACTGATCTGGATGGCCTTCATCGGGTTGGCTGTTGCAATCCGCGCGGGCGCCTTAGTTTCGATTGATATCGCCCATCGCCTGTCACGCGGCATGCTGCGCAGCGTGCTGGAAGGCATTTCGCTCGCCAGCATCCTTCTTATGCTCGGCGTCATGTTCTGGTTCGGCTGGACCATGGCAGAGCGCGTAAAATTCCAGGAAATGGCGGGGCTCGAGGTTTCCATGGCCTGGGGCTATGCCGCCATTCCGCTCGGTGCGGTTTTTGCCATGCTGGGCTCGATTGCGCATTTCCTTGATAGACGCTCTGAAGAATTGGAGTCCGCAGTATGAGCGGCACCATGCTCACCGTCATGCTGGTGCTTTTTGCTGCCAGCATTCCGGTCGCCATCGCCATCGGCTTGGCCGCCATTATCGGCATTCATGGCTTCACGAATTTCCCACTGGTGGTGGTCGCGCAGCAGCTTTTCGTCTCGCTTGATCGCTTTCCGCTGGCGGCCATTCCCTTCTTCATCCTGGCGGGGAATTTGATGGAAGTTGGCGGGATTTCGCGCCGTCTGGTGGAATTCGCGCGCTCCATCGTGGGCGGCATTCAGGGCGGGCTGCCGGCGACTTGCGTGATCACCTGCATGATCTTTGCCGCGATCAGCGGCAGCAGTGTGGCCACCACCTTTGCCATCGGCGCCATCATGATCCCTGCCCTGGTGCGTGCTGGTTATCCGGTGCCCTTCGCCGCGGCGCTGCAAGCAACGGCGGCCGAACTTGGCGTGATCATCCCGCCTTCCATTCCGATGATCCTTTATGGTGTAACCACGCAAACCTCGATCCCGGAATTGTTCATTGCGGGCTTTGGGCCGGGTATTCTGATCGGTGCTTCCTTGATTGCGACCGTGTTGATCTGGTGCCGCGTGAAGGGCTGGGGCAAGGAAGATGGCGTTGGCCGCTTGTCTTTCCCAGTCGCGACACGGCAGGCGGGCTTTGCTTTGCTGATGCCCTTTGTTGTGCTGGGGGGCATTTACGGAGGCGTCACCACACCGACCGAGGCTTCCGTCATTGCCGTGGTCTATGCGCTGCTGATTGGGCTTTTCGTGCATAAGGAAATCGCCTGGCGCGACCTTTTCCCCATTTTCAAGAAATCCGTGATCTCCAGCGCCGTTATCATGTTCATCATCGCCTGCGCGGCGGTGTTTTCCTGGCTGCTGAACCGCCAGGGCGTGCCGGATATCGCGGCGGAGTGGATCGCGACAAGCTTCGATAGTTCCAACCTCTATCTGTTGGTGGTCAATCTGTTCCTGTTCGTGGTTGGCATGTTCGTGGAAACCTCGGCTTCCATCATCGTGCTGGCGCCGATCCTGGCGGAGGCCGCCGAAAAGCTTGGCATTGACCAGGTGCATTTCGGCACCATCATGGTGGTCAATCTGGCGCTTGGCATGATCACGCCGCCCTTTGGCGTGAACCTGTTTGCAGCCGCGCAAGTTGCGCGCTGCGGCGTTGACCAGATGATGCGCTATTTGTGGGTCTTCATCGCCGTGGTCTTTGGCGCGCTGATGGTGATCACTTACGTCCCCTGGATCACACTCACCTTGCCGAAGCTTGTCTTCAGATGAGCCTCGGCACGCCGGAGGCTTTGCGTCACCTCCGGCGTGATGCCGTGCTCAAGCGCGTCATTCGCCAGGTGGGGCCGTTTACGCTGAAGCCGGCGCAGCGGCAGCCCTATGAGGCGCTGGTACGCGCCATTGCGCACCAACAAGTGCATGGCCGCGCGGCGGAAGCCATTCTTGGCCGCTTCATCGCGCTCTGCCCTGAGGCTGAATTTCCCGCGCCGGAAGCCGTGCTGGCCTTAACACCTGAGGCGATGCGCGGCGCTGGGCTTTCGGCGAATAAGGTGCTCGCCATTCGCGACATTGCTGAGAAGGCGGCGCTTGGCGTCATCCCCAATCGCGCTGCGGCACGTCGGCTTTCGGATGAGGTCTTGATCGAAAGGCTGGTCGCACTGCGTGGTGTGGGGCGCTGGACGGTGGAGATGCTGCTGATCTTCACCTTGGGCCGCGCCGATATCCTGCCCGTGGATGATTTCGGCGTACGTGAAGGCTACCGCGTTGCGGCAGGCCTGCCGGAACAGCCAAAGCCAAAAGCATTGGCGGAAATTGGGGAAGCCTGGGCACCGTTTCGCACCACGGCGGCCTGGTATTTGTGGCGCGCGGCAGATTTGGCGAAGGAAGGCGGGTTCAAGGCGCCGGCAGCCATCTGAGAAAAAGACCAGAGGGCTCTGCCCTCCGGACCACCCGCCAAAGGCCGAAAGGCCTTTGGAAACCATCACTTGGGCTGAACCAAAACGCGCTTATTCGATCAATTCGGCACATAGGCGCGGGATGTGCTGCGCGAAGGGGAAGAAGCCGCGCCCAGCCAAGGGCCAGCACGCCGCATCCCAAGGGCGACGCAAAGACACAAATGCATAAGGGCGCAAGGCATCCGCCAACCAACCCACCGGCACTTCGGGCATGACCACAACCTCACGCGCCAATAAATCTGGCAGATCAGCAAGCGCCACAGGCTCAGCCGGCACGCCGAAATGCTGCGCGGCGCGGGCCAAGCCATCTTCGACAGCGCCCGCAACAAAGCGCTGCACCAGCGGCGCGGCACCTAGCGGAGAACGCGCCTCAGGACAGCAAAGCCCCACCACACGCCGCACCTCAAGCCCCTCAAGCGGCAGGCTCTCGGCATGCAGATCATCCTCATGCAGCAGCAGCACCACCGGGCCACGCGGCGGCGCGGGCAAGGCGGGGATGGGGTGCGGTGCGGGCGGATCGGCTTCTTGCAAAGGCGTCGGCGCTTCATTCAAGGCGCCATGCGGCGCAAAGCGGCCACCCGTATGGCGCGCGATATTCTCGGCCCGCGCGACGTAATGCTTGCCTTTGGTATGCAGCCCCGCGACCCAGCGCCAGGACAGCGTATTGGACGCCGCATCACCATCCAGCAAATGCCGCAGAAAGAAATCTGCGCCCAATACCCAAGGCAGGCGCAGCGTGAAAATCCAAATGCTGGCAAACCACATGCGCACGTGATTGTGCAAATAGCCAGTTTCAACCAGTTCTGCTGCCCAAGCATCGAAGCAGGCAATGCCGGTGCGCCCGGCAATAGCCGCCGCGTAACCCTTAGGCGGGTTTTGCAAGGCGTCAGCGACACGCGCACGATACTCAGCCCAGACCGTTGGGCGCTGCGCCAGCCAGCCCTTCCAATAGCTCCGCCAAAACACTTCCTGGATGAATTTTTCTGCCATCTCCGCGCCATGGGCGGCGATGGCGGCGGCCACCACCTCCTGCTCCGTGATCAGGCGATGGCGGATATAGGGGGAAAGCACTGAGACATGGGCGGGCTTGCCGGGGCCGGGGTCGAAATTGCGCCCCTCGGCATAGGCGCGGCCCATCAGGGGCGTGAATGCCGCCAATCTTTCAAGGGCAGCAGCGCGGCTTGGCTCCATGGCGGCGAAACGGCAAGGGCCACGCGGCCCTTGCCACAAGACTTAAAGCTTTTCGACCTGGCCGTATTCCAGATCCACCGGCGTCGAACGGCCGAAGATGGAAACGCTCACCTTCAGGCGGCCCTTTTCCTCATCCACTTCCTCAACCACACCATTGAAGGAGGTGAAGGGACCATCGGCCACACGAATCTGCTCGCCAACCTCATAGATCACGGCGGGCTTGCGGGGCTTGTCCACGCCTTCCTGCACCTGCTTCAGCAAGCGCTCTGCCTCTGCAGCCGGCACAGGCTGGGGCTTGTTGCGTGCGCCAAGGAAGCCAGTGACCTTTGGCGTGTCCTTCACCAAATGCCAGGCATCATCAGTCATTTCCATCTTCACCAGCACATAGCCGGGGAAGAATTTGCGGTCCGTATC
>JAPLOJ010000023.1 GCA_026400795.1 Alphaproteobacteria bacterium | reverse complement strand
TGGACCAGCTTGATCACCTTCATGCTCTCGCTCGTGCTCTGGTTCCGTTTTGACAAGAATGAGGCGGAGTTCCAGTTCGTCGAAAGGCTCGATTGGCTCTCGGATTTTGGCGTGAGCTATCACATGGGCGTGGATGGCATTTCCGTACTGTTTGTGCTGCTGGCCACGCTGCTGACGCCGATTTGCATTCTGTCTTCCTGGGAAGCGGTGCAGACCCGGGTGCGCGAATATATGATCGCCTTCCTGATCCTTGAGACCATGATGGTCGGCATGTTCTGCGCGCTCGACTTCGTGGTGTTCTATATCTTCTTCGAAGGCGTGCTGATCCCGATGTTCCTGATCATCGGCGTATGGGGCGGGCAGCGGCGCGTCTATGCGGCGTTCAAGCTGTTTCTTTATACGCTGCTTGGCTCAGTGCTGATGCTGCTGGCCATTTTGCTGCTGTGGTACAAGGCCGGCACCACGGATATCGTGGAGCTATTCACCCTCACCATTCCGCCATCGCTGCAAACCTGGATTTTCTTGGCCTTCTTCGCCTCCTTCGCGGTGAAGGTGCCGATGTGGCCGGTGCACACCTGGCTGCCGGATGCGCATGTGGAAGCGCCCACGGCGGGCTCTGTTATTCTGGCGGGTGTGTTGCTGAAGATGGGCGCCTACGGCTTTCTGCGCTTCAGCCTGCCCTTGCTGCCGGTGGCGAGTGCGGAATTCGCACCCTGGATTTTCGCGCTTTCCATTGTCGCCATTGTCTATACCTCGCTGGTGGCGCTGGCGCAGGAAGATATGAAGAAGCTTATTGCCTATTCATCCGTGGCGCATATGGGCATTGTCACGCTTGGCATCTTCACCTTCACGCAGCAGGGGCTGTCGGGCGCCTTGTTCACCATGCTCTCACACGGCGTCGTGTCCAGCGCGCTGTTCCTTTGTGTGGGCGTTTTGTATGATCGGGTGCATTCGCGCGAGATTATGCGTTACGGCGGTGTGGCGAAAATCATGCCGGCCTATGCGCTGGTGTTTATGCTGTTCACCATGGCCTCTGTCGCGCTGCCTGGGCTTGCGGGTTTCCCCGGCGAATTGCTGGTGATCCTGGGCGCCTGGAAGGTGAACCCTTGGGTCGCTTTTGGCGCAGCGCTCGGCATGATCCTGGGCGCGGCTTATATGCTTTACCTTTATCGTCGCGTCGTCTTCGGGCGCATTACGCGGGATGATTTGCGCGGCCTGCTTGATCTGTCTCCGCGCGAATTTGCGGTATTCGCGCCGCTGATCGTGCTCACGATTTGGATGGGCATTTATCCGCAAAGCTTCCTGTCATTCTTTGAAGCCTCCGTCGCGGCGCTCGTGGAACGGCATCACGCCGCGCTCGGCGCCGCACGGCTCGCGGGGTTGTAAGACCATGAACTGGATGCTCGCCCTGCCCGAGATTGTGCTGGCCTGCGCTGGCCTTGCCATTCTGATGATTGGTGTGCTGCCGCGGCAGAATATGTTCTTCGGCTGCACCATGGCCTCCATCGGCGCTTTGGTCGTCACCGCGGCCCTGGTGCTGACCGTGCCGGATGGCACGGGCTTCTCCGGCCAGGTAATTTCCGATGGCTTTGCGCGCTTCATGAAGCTGCTGGTGCTGCTGGGCGCTGCCATTGGCATGCTCATGGCGCTGGATTTCAACACGCGCGAAGGGCTGGATCGCTTTGAATATCCGGTGCTGCTGCTATTCGCGACACTCGGCATGCTGATCATGCTGAGTGCGAATGATTTCATGACCGTCTATATCGGCTTGGAACTGCTCTCGCTCAGTCTTTACGTGGTCGCTGCCTTTCATCGGGATAATGAGCAATCGGCCGAGGCCGGCTTGAAATACTTCGTGCTGGGTGCCTTGGCTTCGGGCCTGTTCCTGTATGGCGCGTCGCTGGTTTATGGCTTTGCCGGCACCACGAGTTTTGAGCGTATCGCGCAGGCATTGCTCGACCCCGCCGGCCGCAGCCAGGGGCTGACTGTCGGGCTCATCTTCATCCTGGCTGGCCTTGCCTTCAAGGTTTCCGCCGTGCCGTTTCATATGTGGACGCCCGATGTCTATGAAGGCGCACCCACACCCGTGACGGCGTTCTTCGCGGCAGCCCCAAAAGTCGCGGCGATTGCCTTGCTGGTGCGCGTGCTTGCCGGCCCCTTTGGCGAACTTGCGGCGCAATGGCAGCAGGTGATCATTTTGATGTCGCTCGCCTCCATGGTGCTTGGGTCACTGGCCGCGATTGGTCAGCGCGATATCAAAAGGCTGATGGCCTATTCCTCCATCGGCCATGTTGGCTATGCGCTGATGGGGTTGGCGGTCGCGAGTGATGAAGGCCTGCATGGTCTCACGGTTTATATGGCGATCTACCTTGCCATGAACCTTGGCGCCTTTGCGGTGCTGATCGCCATGCGCCGGCAGGGCAAGGCCGTGTCACGCATTGAAGACCTGGCCGGGCTTGGCAAGACCGATCCCGCCATGGCGATGTGGATGACGATTTTCATGTTCTCCATGGCCGGCATTCCGCCGCTCGCGGGGTTCTTCGGGAAGCTTTATGTCTTTCTTGCCGCGGTGCAGGGCGGCTTCTGGACGCTGGCAGTGGTGGGTGTGCTGACTTCCGTGATCTCCGCCTTCTATTATCTGCGCGTCGTCAAGGTGATGTATTTTGATGATGCGCAGGCGCCACTGGATGCGCGCCCGCAGACACTGACGATGGTGATGGGCATTTCCGGCATTTTCACCACGCTGTTCTTCCTGATGCCGGCACCCTTGGTGCGCGCGGCGCAGGAAGCGGTTTCCGCGCT
>JAPLOJ010000108.1 GCA_026400795.1 Alphaproteobacteria bacterium | reverse complement strand
GGGCGATTGGTTTGGTGTCGCGCCGCGGCAGCGCCAGGAACAGCACCATTTCCAGCAATTCGTGATCCAGCAGCGCATCTGGTCCGGCGCGCAGCAGCTTTTCGCGCATGCGGGCGCGATGCCCCAAATGGCCGGGCGGTGCCTCGGCCTCATCGGTGACAAGCTCCAGCCCCGGCAGGGCGCTGGCCTCAGCGAGGCCCTTGGTCTTGCGGATAGCCATGTTCCAACCCGTTGGCGCCTTGAAAGGCGCGCGAAATTAAATGGATCAATAAAACCTATGGTAGAAATTTACCAGCCAAAAACAACGCGCCCCATGATCCGGCCGGGCAGCAGGGTGAAGGCTCCGGTGACCAGCAGGGCGCCCAGATAAAGCCCAATCATGGAACTACGATGCTGCCTTATCCGGCCCCGCCGCGCCGATACCACTGCGGCCGCCAAAAGGCAGATAGTGATCGCCGAAATTCCATGAATCCAACTGAAGCGCCCTGGTCCGGCAACCCCAGTGATGCTGAAGGAAGAAAGCGCCACAACCGCCAGGAGCACGACCCAGCACCAGCCAAGCAGGCGATGGGCAGCGGTGCCCTTATGGCCAATGAATTGCACCAGGCCGAGAACAATAGCAGCCAGCGCCGCAGCCACATGTACCTGCACCAGCCATGGTGCGGCCAGCAACGGCGCCAGACTCATCCGCTATAGGGCGGCTTATGCATGCCGTTCGGTGAAAGGGTGAAAATCTCCACCCCGTTATCCGTCACCGCCACCATGTGTTCGAATTGGGCGGAAAGGGACCGATCCCGCGTCACGGCGGTCCAGCCATCATCCAGGATTTTCACTTCGGGCCGGCCGGCATTCACCATGGGTTCCACAGTGAAGAACATGCCGGGCTTCAGCTTCGGCCCTTCGCCGGGGCGGCCGAAATGCAGGATATTGGGCGGTTCATGGAAGTGCCGACCAATGCCATGGCCGCAAAAATCCCGCACGACGCTGAAGCGATGCTTTTCCACATGCACCTGAATGGCATGCCCGATATCGCCCAAAGTCGCCCCGGGGCGGATCGCCGCGATGCCCTTCATCATGGCTTCATAGGTCACATCCATGAGAAGCTTGGCCTTGGTGGAGGCTTCGCCCGCCACATACATGCGGCTCGAATCGCCATGCCAGCCATCCAGGATGACGGTCACGTCAATATTGATGATATCGCCATCCACCAGCACGCGGTCCCCCGGAATGCCATGGCAGACCACGTGATTGACTGAAGTGCAGGAAGATTTCGTGTAGCCCCGATAGCCGAGTGTCGCCGGAATCGCGCTGCGTTCCACCATGTAATCATGGCAGAGCTTATCGATCTCCCCGGTCGAAATCCCTGGCCGCACATGGGCCGTGATCATATCGAGCGTTTCAGCCGCAAGCTTCCCCGCGCGGCGCATGCCGGCGAAATCCTCAGGCTTGTGGATGGTGATGCGGCGAGATTCGCCGCCTTGCTGCTCCATGGCGTCTCAAGGCTCGTGAATGTTGCAAGTGCAAAATGCGCTGTGGGGCCGCAGGATGCAAGGCTTCACTGTGGCTTGCCGGCTTTCTCGCCCGCGCTGATTTCCGCCGCACCCAAGGCATCCGCAAGCCGCGCTGTCGCACTGCCAGGCCGTGCCGGCTTTTGCTGGCTGGGGGAGGGTGCCCAGCCCGTCAGCACCAAAAGCCTGAGCGGCAGGTCAACCTCAGCGCCGCCAAGCCGCGCCGCTGCCATGGGAAACAGCGCACGCGGTGGGATGCGGCCATCCCGCGCCAGCACGGCATTCGCCTCACCAGCGGCACGCAGATCAGCAAAAATCCCGAAGGCGGTTTTGTACCGCAGCGCCATATCCTCGGCATCCGCAACCGGGAGCGCAAAGCCCGCGCGCTGCAACAGCGCCGCGCCATCGCGCAATTCCGGGAAGGGGGAGATGCGGGGCGATATGCCGCCGCGCAATTCCGCCTCAGCCTCGGCCAGCGCAGCGCGCAACGCGCCAAAGCTCGGCAGGCCAGGCAGGCTCGCCAGGAACAGCCCATCGGGGGCCAGCGCGCGGCGGATTTGGATCAGCGCCCCCGGCAGGTCATTCACCCAATGGAGTGAGAGGGAAGCGACCACTAGGTCAAAAGCGCCTTCCGCGAAGGGCAGGGATTCCTCATCCGCTGCCACGGGAAGGCCGCCGCCCCGCGCCGCCATGCCGGGTGCCAGATCGGCCGAGACGATGAAGGGAATGCCGCGTGCGGCGAGTTTTGGCGCCACAAAGCCGCGTCCGCCCAAATCAAGCGCACGGGTGAAGCGGCGTGTCGTGTCATCCAGCCGATCAAGCAGCCTATCCGCCGCATCATCTAGAATGGGGGCGACCCGATCCACGCGTGCTGCCGCCCGCGCTCGGCGGCGCGCGACAAGGGCTCGGTCAAAGACACGCATCTGGTCGGTCATGGGGCCGTGGGATGCACCCTGTTTCCCAAGGGCGCAAGACGGGGTAGGGTTTTCTTTGAATTTGCCTTTGGAGGAAAAAACCATGAACGCAACTGATGTTAAGGCCGCCCGCGCCGCCGCTGTCGCTTCCACCATTGACCG
This sequence comes from Alphaproteobacteria bacterium, assembly GCA_026400795.1. Lineage (GTDB taxonomy): Bacteria > Pseudomonadota > Alphaproteobacteria > Acetobacterales > Acetobacteraceae > Neoroseomonas. The sequence goes on along the minus strand of JAPLOJ010000108.1, from coordinate 75 downwards.
CATTCGCGCCATTGAACGCGCGCAGGGTGTCACGCGGCCCTCGCTGGCCGCGATCAAGACGGAATTGATGGGGCT
>JAPLOJ010000127.1 GCA_026400795.1 Alphaproteobacteria bacterium | reverse complement strand
TTGCAAGATCAATCTGAAGCTGATGGGCGCGAAGACCGAGGTGCTGTACCATCAGGACTTCGCCTATACGCCGCATACCAATGACGACATCATCACAGCGCTTCTGTTCCTGGATGATGTGGATGGAACCAATGGTGCGCTGACAATTGTGCCAGGTTCTCACAAGGGCCCGATGTATTCGCTGTTTGATGGGGAGCGTTTCACCGGCGCGGTATCTGATGCGGATGAAAAGGCGCTGCTGGCGCAAAGCATTCCCTGCTATGGCCCGGCGGGTTCGGTTTGCCTGATGCATACCAAGTTGGCGCATGGTTCCGCCCCCAACGCCGGCACCAAGCCGCGCGGGCTTTATATCTGCGTCTATACCGCCGCCGATGCCGTGCCTTTGGCGCGCAACCCGATGCCGAGCACGCATGAGGGTGAGGTCATTCGCGGCAAGCCGGCCCGCTTCGCGCGCATCACGGAAACCCGCGTTGAATTGCCGCAACAGCCCAAATCCGCGAGTTTCTTTACTGTGCAGGGGCAGGCTTCCGCGCAAGCGGCGGAGTGATCAGGGCTCGCCTATAAGATGCAGATCAAGGCTGCGCTCCGGCGCGCCTCGGCGATGTTCAAACAGATAAATCTCCTGAAATTCGCCAAGCATCGGGGCTGACTTCTGCACTGGAATACTGACGCTGGTTTGCGTCAGCGCCGCGCGAATATGCGCAGGCATGTTATCCAGCGCCTCATCCTCATGCCGATAAAGCCCACGCTCTTCTGGCACCAAACGCAGGAAGAAGGCTTCCAAATCAGCCAGCACTTCCGGATCGGCATTGGCCTGCACCAGCAAGGATGCCGAGGTATGGCGGCACCAAAGCGTCAGCAAGCCGCGTGAGACACCCTGCTGCGCAACCCAGGCCCGGACATCATCAGTGATCGGATACAAGCCTTGGCCGCTGGTGGCCTTCACCAAGCGGCCAAAGCGCTGCTCCATCTACTCCGCATTCTCCGGCTCACGCTCCGCATCCCGGTCTTCCTCAGGCTTGGGCAGCGCGGGCGGGGTGGCTTCCTGGCAATCGAAGGTCAGCGCACCCTCACGCAGACCCACCTTCACCGATCCACCCTTGGCGAGTTTGCCGAACAGCAATTCCTCCGCCAGTGGCTTTTTCACATATTCCTGGATCACCCGCGTCAGTGGCCGCGCACCATACAGCGGGTCATAGCCGCGTTCCGCCAGCCATTCCTTGGCCGCCGAGGAAAGCTCAATCGTCACATTCCGGTCAGCAAGCTGTGCTTCCAATTGCATGACGAATTTTTCGACGACCTGCGCCACAATCTCCGGCGACAGGCCAGCAAAGGGCACCACCGCATCCAGGCGGTTGCGGAATTCAGGCGTGAACATCCGCTTGATCGCTTCTTCATCCTCACCCACGCGGGCGGCGCGCTCAAAACCAATCGCGGGCTTCGCCATATCGGAAGCGCCTGCATTGGTGGTCATGATCAGGATCACATTGCGGAAATCCACATTCTTGCCGTTGTGGTCCGTAAGCTTCCCGTGATCCATCACCTGCAACAGGATATTGTACAGATCCTGATGCGCCTTTTCGATTTCATCAAGCAACAATACCGCATGCGGG
>JAPLOJ010000114.1 GCA_026400795.1 Alphaproteobacteria bacterium | reverse complement strand
CATGGCGCAGGATTGGCCTGGCTTTGTCGTCAACCGCATCCTGTGTCCCATGATCAATGAGGCGATTCAGGCGCTGATGGAAGGTGTGGGCGATGTGGCGGCGATTGATGCCGGCATGAAGCTTGGCGCCAATCATCCGATGGGGCCTTTGGAGCTCGCGGATTTTGTCGGCCTTGATACGCTCTATTCCGTGATGAAGGTGCTGCATGAAGGCTTGGGCGATTCCAAGTATCGGCCTTCGCCCTTGCTCGCGAAATATGTTGAAGCCGGCTGGTATGGGCGGAAATCCGGGCGCGGCTTCTACGATTATTCGACAACACCGCCCACGCCGACACGCTGACGCGCCTGTATCATGCCTGGGGTCGTGCAGTTTCAGGGCTGGCGCCTCAAACTTCGGGAGCTTTACTTTGGTAGTTCCGCCACCGCGCGGCGCTTTCGCTACGGGATCATCTTCTTTGATCTACTGACGCTGGTTTTCGTGATCGGCACATCCTTCATGCCGCGAGAGCCTTGGATTGGCATGGTGGATGTGGGCATCGGGCTGATCCTGGCTGCCGAATATGCCGCGCATCTGGCGGCGCATCGCGCGCCCGGGAAGCATGCGCGGAGACCCTCAAGCCTGATTGATCTCGTCGCCATCCTGTCTTTTCTGGCGCCGCTGACTGGGGAGGGCTTTGGCTTCCTGCGAGTGCTGCGTACGCTCAGGCTATTGCACACCTATCGCACCTTGACCGAACTCCGACAGGATATGCCCTTCTTCCGCAAGCATGAAGAAGCGGTCATTGCGGGCATGCATTTGGCTGTATTCGTCTTTGTGATGACCGCGATCGTTTATGAAAGCCAGCACGGCATCAACCCGAAAATCGCCGATTACGCCGACGCGCTGTATTTCACCGTGACAGCGCTGACCACGACCGGGTTTGGTGACATCACGCTGGAAGGCAAATTTGGCAAGCTGCTTTCCGTTTTTATCATGATCTGCGGCGTGACGCTGTTTTTGCGCCTGGCGCAGGCACTGTTCCGCCCGCGCAAGGTACGCTTTCCCTGCCCAAGCTGCGGTCTGCAACGCCATGATCCAGATGCGGTGCATTGCAAGGCTTGCGGCACCAGGCTCGCCATTCCGGATGAGGGCCGGGACTGAACAGGGGTTCAGACCGGCGTGCGCCATTCCGCATGGGCATTGGTGGTACCGCGTACGACGCTTTCATACGCCGCCTGCAAACGCATGGTGATCGCACCTGGCTTGCCATCACCAACCGGGAGACGATCGACACTCGTGATCGGCAGCAATTCCTGGCCGGTGCCGCAGAAGAACAACTCATCCGCGATATAAAGCTCGGTCCGGTCAATGATGCCTTGTTCCACGCTCAGGCCATGTTCGGCGGCGAGGTGGATCACGGTATCGCGTGTCACGCTTTCCAGAATGTCATTCTCACGCGATGGCGTAATCAGCTTGCCGTCACGCACCATGAACAGGCAGGCGCCGGTGCCTTCGCTGATCTTGCCCGCGCGGGTCATCAGCAGCGCATTGTCATAGCCATCCGCCTTGGCCTGCAACATGGCGATG
>JAPLOJ010000086.1 GCA_026400795.1 Alphaproteobacteria bacterium | reverse complement strand
CCGCTGAAAAATTCACATGGCTGAAAATCGGCTGCCCGCCTGGGTAGGCGAAGGCCACATCTTCAAACGCCACTTCCCCTTTCGCGCGGGGGATATCAATCGCATCCGGCTTTTCCGGCACGGTCGTGCGCGCATCCAGCACGGCAAACATCTCGGACAATGAAGGCATCAGCAGCACCAGCCGGGACGCAAAGCCCACCGCGCCTTCAAGCTTGCCGATCAGCATGGTGGCGAAGCCCATGAAGGAGACAATTTCCCCCACCGTCGCCTGGCCGCGCAGATGCAGCCAGGTGCCCATCATGAAGATCATAATGACGCAAATGGTAGACGCGGCTGAGGTCATCACGGAGACCACCGCCCACCAATTCAGCACCGGGAATTGATGCGTGATCACCTGGCGGATGATGTCGCTGAAAAGCCGTGCCTCACTGGAAAGCCGTGTGAAGGATTGCACCACCATCACATTGGAAAGCGCATCCTGTGCATTGCCGGCCAATTGCGTATGGAGCGCTTCCACCTGGCGCTGCGCGTTTTCCGTCCGGCGAATGACAAACGCGGCGAGTGCGCCAAAAATCACCACAAGCCCAATCAGCAGCAACCCCAGGCGCCAATTCAGAATAAGCGTGAGCGGCAAAAGCACAATGGCGGAAATGAAAGTGATCAGATGTTCGCGGAAAAAGGAAAGCCAAAGCCCGAACAGATTATCGGAACCCACCAGCATGATTTTCATCAGCCGGCCCGATTGCGTATCCCCATGAAAGGATAGCGGCATGGACAGCACATGCTGGAAATAATCATGCATGACCTTCAGGCGATTGCGATGCGCCATGCGGTCCGCGAAAAGGGCAACGGTGACATTGGCGCCAATGGCTGAAAGCCCAATCGCCGCCCAGAGGATCAGCAAAGAAAGCGCTTCCGCCCATACGGCCGATTCCTGCATACGGTCTGAACGCGAGAGCAGGTCAATCACCCGCCCAAAAAGCACCGGTTCCAGGAATTGCAGCCCGGCAATGGCAAGCGCTGCCAAGACAAGACCAATAGCCACGGCGCGATCCGCCGCCAGCAGCCTGAGCACCCTTCCGTAAAGCCGTAAAAACTCCATTTCGCCCGCTGCCCCTATGTTGCGCCGATCATAGGGGAGGAATCGCCCAAACTGAAACCCAGGCAGGCAGGTTGATCTGGCGGGGTTCACGGGCCACCTTGTTCGGTAACGTACGAACCGGGAGGCTAAAGACCATGATCACCCGCCGCAGCTTGGGCGCCCTGGCCATAGGGGCCGGATTGCCGCTGCCCGCCTTGGCGCAGGGGCTATCCAACCGCCCCATCCGCCTGGTTATCCCCTTTACCCCCGCCGGGACCACGGATTTGGTCGGGCGGCTCACGGCTGAACGCCTTTCGGCCCGGCTCGGCCAGCAGGTGGTGGTGGATAACCGCCCCGGCGCTTCGGGCAATGTTGGCGGCGAATTCGTGGCGCGGGCGGAACCCGATGGCCATACGCTGCTGCTGACCACCATCGGCACGGGGGCGATCAATTTCGCCGTTTTCGGCAATCGCATGCCCTTCAAGCCTGAGGATCTGGTCGCGGTCGGCCTGATGTGCCGCGTGCCTAATGTGCTGATGGCGGCCAATCGCATGCCAATCCGCACGCTCGCTGACATGGTGCGGGAAGCGAAAGCCAAGCCCGGCGCGCTGAATTACGGCACCGCTGGTATCGCCACTTCCCCCCATGTGGTGATTGAACAAATCCGCCTGGCGCAGGGTATTCAGATCACCCATGTGCCCTTCCGCGGTTCCGCCCCCATGCTGACGGAAATGGTGGCCGAGCGTATTGAACTTGGGATGGACAATATCCCCTCAGCACTGACCTTTGTTCGAGAGGGCAAAATCCGCGCCATTGGCGTGACCGGGGCCCAGCGCAGCGCCGTGCTGCCGGATGTGCCGACCATTGCTGAGCAAGGCATGCCGGGTTTTGAGGCGACCGCCTGGTTCGGCGTGCTGGCCGCAGGCGCCACGCCCGCCCCGATTATCGCGCGGCTGGGTGCGGAACTGGACGCGATCGGCAAGGAAGCCGATTTCCGTGCCCGCATCTCGGCCTTTGGTGCTGAGCCGCCGCGCCTCACGCCTGATGGTGGTTCAAGCCCGGAAAGTTTCGCTGCCTTCATGCGGGCCGAAGTGACGCGCTGGGCCGATGTGGTGCGCCAAGCCGATATTCGTGTGGAATAAGGAGCAGATAATGACGCAAAAAACCGCCCTGCTGGGACGCCGCATCATCCTGGCCGGTATGGCCGGCGCGCTGGCCGCGCCCGGCATTGCCCGCGCCCAGGCCTTCCCATCCCGCCCCTTGCGGCTGGTGGTTCCCTTCCCGCCCGCCGGGACCACGGATATTGCCGGTCGCATCATGGCCGAACGCCTTTCGGCGCGCATCGGCCAGCCGATCATTGTGGAAAACCGCGCAGGTGCGACGGGAAATCTCGGCGCTGAAATGGTCGTCCGGTCAGAACCCGATGGCTATACGCTTGTGATGTGCACCATCTCCACCGCTGCGATCAATTATTCGCTGTGGGGCGCGCGCATGACGTTCAAGCCCGAGGATCTGGCCGCGGTTGGCCTGGTGATCCGGGTGCCGAATGTGATCTTCGTACCGGCCAATTCGCCTTATCGCAGCGTGAGTGATCTGATCGCGGGGGCGAAGGCCAATCCTGGAAAGCTCAATTACGGCAGCAGCGGTTCGGGTGGTTCGCCGCATATGACCATGGAAATGTTCAAGCTGCGCAGCGGCACCGACATTACCCATGTGCCCTTCCGTGGTGCGGGGCCGATGTTGGTTGAGGTGGTGGCCGGGCGGCTCGAATCCGGGTGCGACAATATGCCAAGCTGCATTGGCCATATTCGCGATGGGCGGCTGCGTGCCTTGGCGGTTTCCAGCAATGTGCGCGCGGCAGCGCTGCCGGATGTGCCGACGCTGGCCGAAGCCGGCATTCGCGACTTTGAGGCGACCGCCTGGTTCGGTGTGCAGGCCCCGGCCCGCACGCCGCGCCCGATCATTGAAAGGCTGGGCGCGGAGATTGATGCGGTCACGCGCGACCCTGCCTATATCGCGCGCATCGCGGAGCTGGGCGGCGCGCCGCCGGCACTCACACCCGCAGGCGGCACCAGCCCCGAGGCTTTTGAGGCCTTCATCCGGAGTGAGATCACCAAATGGGCCGAAGTCGTGAAGGTTTCTGGCGCCACGGTGGATTGATGGCTTTTGGCGCTTGCGGTCGCCACCGGCTTGTCTTTAGTCTTTGTTTTTCAGCAGGGAGCAATTGAGATGAAGATCAGCAGACGTGGCCTTGGGCAGGGTGTAGCCGCTGCCGCCGGTGGCTTGGCGCTTGGTGGCATTGGTGCCGGGCCAGTGATGGCGCAGCGCAGCGCCAATACGCTGCGTGTCGCCTTCCGCGATGCGGTGCCGAATATTGACCCTTATTTCAACAGCCAGCGCACCGGCATCATCATCGCGCATCAGGCGATGGATGGGCTGGTGCATCGTGACCCCCGGCGTGAAGTTCCATGATGGCAGCGATTTCAGCGCTGATGATGTTGTCTATACCATGAATGGCATCGCCGAATTGGGCGGGCGGCTTTCCACACCCGGGAATTATTCCTGGATCGAGGGCGCGGAAAAGCTGGATGCCAATACGGTACGCATCAAGATGAAGCGGCCCAATCCGGCAGCGCTTGATTATTTGGCGATGGTCACACCCATCTGGCCCAAGGCCTACCGCGAAAGGGTGGGGCCTGAGGGCTTTTCCCGCATGCCGATCAGCACCGGGCCGTATCGCTTTACCAAGGTAGATGTCTCGAACGGGGTCGAATACGAACGCTTCGATGGCTATTACCAGGGCGGCCCCAAGGGGCGGCCGGCCATCCAAAAGATCACCGCGCGCTATCTTTCCGATGCCGCGACTGAATTGACTGAATTGCTGGCGCAGCGCGTGGATTGGATCTGGAACATGAATCCAGACAATATCGCGAATGTGAATCGCCTGCCCTTCCTGCAAGCCTTGCAACAGGAAACCATGCGCGTGGGT
>JAPLOJ010000362.1 GCA_026400795.1 Alphaproteobacteria bacterium | reverse complement strand
GTCTTCAAGCAAAGCCGCCTCTCCGCGCAGCCTCAGGAAGAAATGCCAGAAGCCTTCCTCTACCTCCCGCGGGAGCGCATCTGGGCGCGCCGCTTGGGGCAGGGCCTCGGCGCCAAGCGCCCAAGCCGCAGCATCTGCCAAACCTTCAGTTGCGAGGTGGGATAGCATTGCCTGAGAGTCAAGGCGCGATTCCGCCATGGGCCAGGAGAGAATCGAAGTTTGCAGGGCCCGTGCCGGCCCTTCGGGCAGGTCCAGCAGGCCTAAGGCTTCTTCGATCTGCGGTAGCAGCCAGGCATGGCGCAGCAAAATGGCGAGCAGGATGCGCGCCTGGGCCGCGCGGATGGTGGGCGGTACCATGGCTGGCCGGGCGACGCGCTGCGCCGCGGCGGCTTGGCCAGGCTGGCGGCGGCGCGTGGCCGTAAAGAAGCGATCGAGCAGCGCCTGGCGATATTCGCTGGCCAAGGCGCGGTCTGAAATGGTGGCGGCGGCGGCAACCAGGCGGTTGCGCGCGGCGGCGCGTTGTTCCGGGCTGGCGATGGCCTGGCCTTCCAAAAGCAGGCCGTAAAGCGCTTCTGATAAGGGGCGCGCCGCGTCCATCACCCCCTGAAAAGCCGCCTTGCCGCCCTTGGCGATCAGCGTATCCGGGTCTTCCCCCGCCGGCAGGGTAGCGAGCTTCAGGCTGCGTTCGGCGCTGATCAGCGGCAATGCTGCTTCCGCCACGCGGGCGGCGGCGCGGGCGCCGGCGGCGTCGCCATCAAAACACAGCACCGGTTCGGGCGACAGGCGCCATAATTCCTGCAACTGATCTTCCGTGAGCGCGGTGCCAAGCGGCGCCACCGCCCCGGTGAAGCCCGCCTGATGGAGTGCGATCACATCCATATAGCCTTCAACCGCCACTACCGAGGCTCCGCGAAAAGCGCCTTCCCGCGCGCGGTCCAGCCCGTAAAGCGCGTGGCGTTTGCGAAACAGCGGCGTTTCCGGGCTGTTGATGTATTTCGGCTGACCATCGCCCAGAATGCGCCCACCAAAGGCAATCACGCGCCCGCGCCGGTCCCGGATGGGGAACATCACGCGGTTGAAGAAAAAATCGCGCGGCGCTTCATCACCTTCGGGCTGCTTCAGCAGGCCGGCTTCGATAAGTTGCGAGGTTTCAAACGCATCCTGCTTCAAATCCGCCTGCAAGGCGCCGCGCCCGGACCCAGCCCAGCCGAGGCCGAAGCCCTGGATGGTTTCCTCGGTCAGGCCGCGACGGCGGAGGTATTCCAGCGCTGGCCGGCCTTCCGGCAGCCGGAGGCGACGCTGAAACGCCTCCATCGCTGCTTCCATGACCGTGTAGAGATCCCGCGCCTGGCGGGCGCGTTCGGCATCGCGCGGGGCGAGTTTGGGGACATCGAGCCCCGCTTCGCCGGCGAGCCGTTCCACCGCTTCCATGAATTGCGCGCCTTCGGACTGCATGACGAAGGTGACGGCATCCCCATGGGCGCCGCAGCCGAAGCAGTGGAAGTGATCGTCATAGACGTAGAAAGACGGCGTCTTTTCCCCATGAAAAGGGCAGCAGCCCTTCCAGTTCCGCCCGGATTTGAGCAGCCGCGTCTTCCGCCCGATCAGACCGGGCAGGGGCGTGCGGGCGCGAAGCTCATCAAGGAAACCGGGGGGCAGGGCCATGGCGAGGGGGTAGGATATACCTTTGGGGTTATGTTGAGCGAGGGTAGGGCACGAAAAAATGCCCCCCTATATATAGTAGATGTGTTTTGGGCTTTGCCTAATGCCTGTCGGCTCCCCGGGCAGGCACCAGGCAAAGCCTTGGTCGCGTCCCCCAAAGGGCCAGATCACTTTAATGCGCTGCCCCGCCATGCCATGGTTGCGGCGATGAAACAGGAAGCCAGACCATGCGCCTTGCGGTGATTTCCGATATCCATGGCAATCTCGCCGCGCTGGAAGCGGCATTGGATGATATCGCCCGGCGCGGCATTGAAGACATTATCTGCCTTGGCGATTGCGCATCCGGCATGTGCTGGCCCGGTGAGACAACGCGCCTGCTGATGGACCGCAATATCCCCACCATCCGCGGCAATCATGATCGTTGGCTGACGGACCGCGTGGCGGAGGGGTTGAAGGGCCAGGATGGCTTCGCCTTTCAGGAAACCACCGCCGATCAGCGCGCCTGGCTATATGAATTGCCCGAAAGCCTGATGCCCGCCCCCGGCGTGCTGGCCTGCCATGGCACGCCATCATCCGATGTGCGGAACCTGTTGGAAGACCCGCGCCACGGCATTCTGGTGCCATCGCCGCTTTCCGCCATTCGGGAAAGGCTGGGCGAAGATGGCATGGCCGCGCGTGTGGTGCTGTGCGGCCATAGCCATCAATCGAGCATCATCCATATGCCGGGCGATGGCCCCTTGGTGGTCAATCCCGGCAGCCTTGGCCTGCCCGGCTTTCGCGTGACACGCGGAGACCACCCGCACCGTGCGGAGGCGCGGTCACCGCATGCGCGCTACGCCATCATTCATGTGGCGGAAGATGCCAAACCGATGGCGGAACTGGTTTCCCTTGTCTATGACTGGGAAGCAGCGGCTCAGCGCGCGGAAGCGGTGGGCGCCAACCACGCCTGGCCGCATGTGCTGCGCACCGGGTATTTGCCGGAATCGCTCGACGAATAGCGACTGCTCAGCGCTTCAAATCCTCCCAAAGCGCTGCAACGCCGCATCCAATTCGCCCGCGCGTCGTTCAATGCTTTGCACCTGATCGGCAGATGGCCCGCCGGCACGCGCGGCGGCAGCACGGCGGTCGCGTTCCAGCGTGTCCAAATCGGATTGCAGGCGCGCGCCTTCCGCCGTTGCTGCCGGGTTTTGCGCGCGTTCGGCGCGCAACCGGTCAAGCGTGGTGCGTTGCTGCGCCAAATCGCGCTGTAACCTTGCCAGCCGTTGTTCTGAAGCGCGCACCGCCGCCGTGCTGCGCGCGGCTTCGGCCTGGGCTGCGGTATTGCGCTCTGCGGCCATTTGCGCGGCGCGTTCCTGCAAAGCGGCGGCATTTTCCAGGTTTTGCGCGCCGCGCACATCCTCACCGCTCACGGCGGCACCAATGCCGGTGAAAAAGCCGCGTTCGGAAGCAGGGCCTGCGCCTGCGCCAGCACAACCTGCTAGTAGCAATAGCGGCGCGATGGCGCGGAAGGATTTCAGCTTCATGGCGGATCAGCCCGTCGGCACGCGGCGGAGCGCGGATTCAAGATCATCCGCTGCCGCTTCAAGGCGGCGCTGCGCCTGATCAATCTTCGCTTCCTCATTCATCAATTGCGGCACTTGCCGAGAGCTCGCCACCAGGCGCTGGCGCGCATCACGCGCTTCTCCGGCGGTTTTGCGCATCAGCTCCGCATCCTGGCGCATGGTTGCGGTCTCAGCGCGATATTGCGCGGCGGTGATTTGCCCGGCGCGATATTGCCGATCAAGCTGCGCCAAGCGCTGTTGATTCTGCTTCGCCACTTGTTCGGAAGCGGCGGCGGTATTGTTCAGGTTACTGGCGACTTGTTGCGCGGATTGGATGCGCTGAGAAGCGCCGGCTTCGCGATTTTCAAAGCCAAGATTGCGTTCTGCCACCGCCATACCAGCGGCAAGCCCAACCAGCGCACCAATGCCCGCGCCGATCAGTGCATTCTGCCCCGTATTGCCGCGCCCAAAAGCCGCGGCTGCTGCGGCACCCGTCGCCGCACCCGCCAGCGCACCGGTTGCTGCGGTTTGGTTCCAGCGTTGCGATTGCTGGCGCATGGCTTGTTGCTCAGCCGTAAGCGGCTGGCCGCTCGCGCCGACATTGGGGCTTTCGCAGGCGGGCAGTAGCAAGGTCAGGGAAAGCAGTGCCGCCGCACCCTTAAGCGTGGGTTTGCGGCGGGCCAGGGCAAAAAGGGTCATGGGCGTGATCTTCCTTCGATCAAGTCAGTCCAACATATCACTATGGCACGGGTGGTGCGAATTTGCGGCGAAATCATTGCACAGCATCACCGCCCACCACCGGGGCAACCGATACGGTAATCCCAGCGCGTAGAGGGTGAGCCAGGCGTGCCCATCACCTCAACGGTCACGACATAATCCTCGGCCGAGCCACCGGGCGGCGGATTCCAGTCAAAGGAAATCGCGCCATTGCCGGAAACAAAGCCCGGCGTTTCCGTAAGCGAGCGTCCTCGGTGATAAACGCGGATCCGGTCTGGCTCCATGCGCGTGTTGTAGGTGATGGTCACGCGCCCCGGTGTCGGCCCCAGGTAATGCCGCGTTTCGGTGATGCCGCGCCCGCCGCTCTGCACCTCGGTATTGCAGGGCTCCACATTGGGCGGGCGTTCCAGCGGCCTTTCGGCAGGCCGAGGCGGCGGGGTTGGCCGTGGCGGTGGTGGCGGCGGCGGCGGCGTGGGTGGGCGCGGTGGTTCCGGTGTTGGTTCTGGCCGCGGTTCCGGCTGGCGCGGCGGTTCCGGGGCCGGCGGCGGTGGCGGTGGTGGAGGTGGGGCTGCCGGCAGCGGGCATTCGGCGCGGCGGCGGCCCAATTCTTCTTCCAGCGCGGCCAGGCGGTGGCGGAGCTCCCTCTCGCGTTCCCGCTCACGCAGCAGGGTCTGCATGGCGTCCAGATCGCCCTGCTCCACGCGGCACATGCCGGCTTCGGGCGCCATCCAGCGCGCGATCCAGGGTGCGGCGAAGGCAGCCAGGGCGCCAAGTAAGAACAGCGCAAGCAAAGCCGCACCAAGCGCTGGCATGGGGAAGCGCGCGGGCGCATCGGCGGGCTTGCCATCATCCAAATC
>JAPLOJ010000199.1:5448-6945 GCA_026400795.1 Alphaproteobacteria bacterium | reverse complement strand
ATCTTTATCGAAAAACTGACCGATGACGGGCGCTATGAAACGCCCGAAGGGCCGCGTGATTTCATGTGGCATGAAACGCAGATTGCCGTGCGCGGTGCGGCGCCGGTCGCTTTCCGCTTTCGCGAATCCCGCCATGGGCCGGTGATTTCCGATCTTGATCCTAGTTTTCAAGGCAAGGCGGGCACGGTGCTGGCGCTGGCCATGGCAAGCCTTTCGGCGGGCGAAACTTCAGCGCGCGGCTTGTTGCGCTTGAATGGCGCGCGCGACATCAAGGAAGCCCGCGCGGCGGCCGAGGATATCACCAGCCCCGTGCAGAACCTGATGCTCGCGGATCGTGCGGGCGGGATTGCCATGTTCATCGTGGGGCGCGTGCCGCAACGCCGCGCCAGTGATGGCACGCTGCCGCGCCCGGGCTGGGATGGTGCCGCGGGTTGGGATGGGTTTCTGCCTTTTGAGGCCAAGCCGCATGTCGAAAACCCAGCAAGCGGCGTGATTGTGAACGCGAATAATCGCGTGGCGTCGGCGGATCATCCTGCCTTTCTCAGCCGAGATTGGCATGGCGATTGGCGCTTCCGGCGCATCGGTGCCGGCTTGGCAGCGCAGCCTCAACACACGCCGGCGGATTTCGCGGCCTTGCAGATGGATCGCTTCAGCCTTTTCGCCGCCGAAGCGCTGCCAGCCTTTCGCGCCCTGCCGCCCATGGAAGGCGCGGCTGGGGCAGCGCTTGCCCTGCTGCAAGCCTGGGATGGGGAAATGGCGGCGACGCGGCCAGAACCACTGATCTTCCACGCGACGATGCGCGGTTTTGGCCAGGCGCTATTGGCGCGCGCCAAACTGCCGCCAGATGGCTTCGCGCCATCCCCCGAATTCCTGCGGCCCTTGCTGCAAGGCAGCGATGCGGCTTCACGCTGGTGCGGGGAAGGGGGCTGCGCGCCCTTGCTGGCGGCGGCCTTGGCTGAAGCGGTGGCAGCGCTGGCGCCTCAGTATGGCGCTGATCCGCGGCAATGGCGCTGGGGCGCGGCCCATGTCGCGCAATTCGACCACGCCATTCTGCGCTTCATCCCCTATCTGCGCGATTGGGTCGGCTTGCGCGCGGCTCCGGGTGGGGATGGCGAAACCGTGGCCCGTGCCGCCCTCAGGGGCTCAGGCTTTGCTGCGGTGCATGGCGCGGGGTTTCGCGGCGTGATGGATTTGGCCGCACCCGATGGCGCCTTTGCCGTGATAGCCACCGGCCAATCCGGCCACCCCTTCAGCCGGCATTGGGGCGATATGCTGCCGCTTTGGCGCGACGGCGCGCTTTTGCCGCTGGCTGCCCCGCGTGAAGTGACCGGGCGTATCCGTCTGAACCCCGCGCCATAGGGGGCTTGTGCAAGGTGGTTGATTCCAAAGCGGTCTGAGGCGAAAATGGCGCCGCATGCTGCATCGCCCGCCCCGCCGTCCGCAATTCTTCTATACGACCGCGCCGCTGCCCTGCCCTTATTTGCCGGGCCGGACGGA
>JAPLOJ010000199.1:0-5435 GCA_026400795.1 Alphaproteobacteria bacterium | reverse complement strand
CCGGACGGAGCGGAAGATCGTCACCGAGCTTTCCGGCACGGAAGCGGAAGCACTGCATGAACGCCTTTCGCGCGCTGGCTTTCGCCGCAGCCACAACATCGCGTATGCGCCGGTCTGCCCCGGCTGCCAGGCCTGCGTGCCGATCCGCGTGGTGAGCGAGGAATTCACGCCAGACCGTACGCAGCGGCGCATCCTGCGCGCCAATGCTGATTTGACCATTTCCGAAATGCCGGCCCGCGCCACGGCGGAACAATTCACCCTGTTCCAGCGCTATCAGAAAAATCGCCATGCCGATGGCGATATGGCCGCCATGGGTTATTACGATTACCGCGCGATGATTGAGGATACGCCGATCAGCACCGGCATTCTTGAATTCCGCGATGCGCGGGACCGGCTTGTGGGTGCTTGTCTCACGGATTGGCTGGCGGATGGGCTATCAGCGGTTTATTCCTTCTTCGATACGGATGAGGATAAGCGATCACTCGGCACTTTTGCGGTGCTGTGGCTGATCGGGCGCGCGCGATCGCTTGGCCTGCCTTATGTCTATTTGGGCTATTGGGTGCCGGAAAGCCGGAAGATGGCCTATAAGGCGCGCTTCCGGCCGAGTGAGATCCTGATGAGCGGCGCCTGGCATCGGCTGGGCGATGGCGCATCGGTTGCGACGCAGCGAGAGATGGTGCGGGTTGGCTAGTTGCTAGCTCGCTTCCGCCAAAACCAGTACCGGGCGCGTAGTGCGTTGCGGTGGCGCGGTGATATCCTCGGCACGGTAAAAATAAAGATCACCGATTTCCGTAATGCTCGCTTGCCCCACTGCCCAGGCGGGCAGATGCGCCGCATCATGCCAAAGCGTAGCACCCCCAGTCGGGTCCGGCAGCAGGCCGGAAGCGGCGCGTTGCGCGATGCGCCGACAGATCGTGATAGCCACATCGCCGGGCGTGATGGCACGTAAGGCGGCGTGGCGCGGGTCCCGCTTATTCCAGCAGGAAAACAGGAAAGGCGCGCGGCAGATTGCGGCGATGTGGCGCGCATTGGGGTCTCGGCCTTGGCGCAGACGGTTCATCACCAAGGCGGCCAGCGCTTCAATGGCGCGCACGGGCTTGTCGGCCGCTTCGGCCCAGAGCGTCATGGCGAGGATTTCGATATCAATCGCGCGCGGCGGGGGTAGCTTGGTCATTCGCGTTCCTCCATCCGGCGCACGGCTTGTACCGCGGCAATGCCGGTGCGTGAGACATCTTCCAATTTCTCCTCGATCCGCACCAAATGATCTGAGATTCTTCGGTCCAGATCGCGAATGAGCGAGAGCGGCACATAGGTGCGCGCGACTTCCAGTTTGAATTGCGCCAAATCTTCCCGCGTGCGGGTCAGCGCATCCGAATCGCGTTCATCGCCGCGTTGGATGCGCGCGTGCAATTCGCGCCTTAGGCCGTGGATCATCCAAAAAAGCGCGGCGACCACCGGCGCCTCGATGGCGGTGAACCACCATTGGGGGTCAATCTGCATGGACATGCTGCTTGGCCTTGTGCTGAAAGCTTGAAGAACAGGCGCGGCCACCCCAGAAGAAAGGGGCGGCGAAACGCCGGAAAGGAAAGCCGGGCCCATGTGGAATGAGCCGTATCTGGAAACCTGCTGCCGTTCGGCGCTGCATCGGCTGACGCTGGTGGGCCCGCATGGGCGGCCCGAGGGGCTGAAGGATGGCCCCTGCCTGCTGCGTCTGACCGGCATGGCTTTGGCGCAGCAACGCGCCGATGGTCGGTATGAAATCACCGATGCAGGCCGCGCGCGGCATGCCTTGGAAATCCTGAAGGCGACTGCGACTTAGTTTCCACGCCAATAGGCAGCCTGCGGTGGCGGGCCGGCACGCGCCAGCCGTACCGGTTCCGCCAGCAAGCAACCCGCCAACGCGTCCAAGGCGTCATCACGTGCGCCGGAGATATTTGGCGCCCATTCCGCCATTTCGGACGGGAAACGGGTTCGAAATACAGTTTCATGCGCATGCAGCCGCCGTGCTGCCAAAGCTGGCTCCAAGGCACCAAGAATGCGATCCGCCTTGGCGCGATGGTTATTCTGTTCCACCACTGCACAAGCCGCACCCGCCTTGGCCAATTCGCGCCTGAGCAGTGCGGGCAGAAAGCGCCCAATGCCATTGGTTTCCACGCGAATAACCGGCAACAGCAAATCACGCGCAATATTGGCGACTTGCCGGCATTGCTGCGTGGCGGGGTCTTCCGCCGCATCTGGGTCATGCGTCAGATAGCGTAGCCGATGAAGGAAGTGATTGCCTTCCTGATCCGCGTAACAGGCCGCCAGCACAGAAGAATCCCCGCTGCCTGGCCGGCCATAGGCAGGGTCCCAATATCCACCACCAGAGACCAGCCGCCGACCAAGCAGGCTGAGTTCTGCCCGCCCGCCGGCTTCGCGATATTCCGGTTCTCCCGCATAACGAATGAGCGCTGCGGGATCGAGCCGAGCGGCTTCAGCCGGCAGTGCCTTCAGCATCATCTGCCGCTCAAAATGCAGCGTGCCGACACGTTGGCGGAGTGCCGCAATCGCCTCCTTCGGGAAGCGTTCCGGCCAGGCGCTGGCGCCCGCCGCATTCATGATGGGCAGCGTGAGGCGGCGATAGGATCGCAGGAAGGCATCCTCATGCTTCGGGTCTCGGTAGAGACTTTCCTCACAATGCGGCGTGCCGACAAATAAAATGGTGCCGCCCGGGGTCAGGATGAATTCAAGCTCAGCCAAGCGTTCACGCAGCGCCTCACGCTTGCCCGGCGTGTCGCAATTGCCGGCAACCTCCACATCATCGCAAATGATGACATCGGCGCGCGCGCCGGTGATATTGCCCGATATGCCCTGCGCCAGCATGGAGGGGTCTCGCAAAGCGCCTGGGCGAGCGACGGTGAAGCGGTCCGCCGCCCAATTCTCTGGCATATCGGGCAGCAATTCGGCGCAGAGCGGGTGGGATTCCAGAATGCGCCGCACGGTTGCGACCATGCGCGTGGCAAGCTGCGCATCTGCAGCCACCACCAGGATGCGCGTTGAAGGATTGTTGAGCAAAAGCCAAGCGCACCAAAGCCCGATCAGCGTTGACTTGCCGCAGCCGCGAAAGGCCATCAGCAGCAGGCGCCGATCACTGGCTTCGCGCCGCGCCATCAGCCAGCGCGCGATGCGCCGATGAATGGCGGGCGTTTCCTGCGCGCTGCGTTGATTCCAAAGCCAGAGGAATTCCAGGAAGTCCGGATCATTCCTCATGCGGGACATCATCGGGCATGGGGGCAGCGGCCAAAGCCTGACGCGCTTCCGCAAGCAGGCGTTCGGCTTCAGTCACTTCCCGCTGATCGGCCTGATGCGTGGCGCGCGCCAGGCGCAGCAGCGCTTCCAAATGACCAAGTGCCGCACGGCAAAGTTGGATATGATTGCGATGGGCGCGCATCAGCGCTTCATCTTCCACCAGCGGATCAAGGCTGAGCACCGCTTCATAGCTGGCACTCACGCGCTTGATGGCCTCACGCAGATCAAGCCCGAGGTCAATGGTGTTTTTGCGTCGCCTCATGCCTTGGTGACTCGGGCACGCACAGTGCCGGCTGCAAGGTTGATGGCAATGCCGCTGCGATTCCAGGCGGTGACGGTGACGATATTGGTGGCGCCAACTTGCGCCAGCATGACAATGCCGGAAGTGGCCAGGCTGAAGGCGGCGGTGGCGAAATCACCAGGCCGCGCGCCTTGCAGCGGCACATTGATTTGCGCCGAAGCGCCCGGCGCGATGGAGCCGGGGTCCCACGGCAGTTCTGCCGCCAATTCGCGCGCACCATGTGGCAGATCTGGCAAGCCATACAGCAGTGGTGGAGCGTAAAGCGGATCACAAGCCAGGCGCAGCGCGCGTACTTCATAGTCCCGCGCGATGCGCGCCACACCGATGATAGCATAGGCTACCTGATCCCCAAGCCGAATGACCTGTGGGCGTGTGAAGGTTTCGTCATCCATATCAGCCGAGCTTTGCCACCAACGCGCGGTCGCATTCCACATCAGGGATTGACCTGAAGCGCGCACTATGGGCGTGCTACCTTCACTGATCAGGTAACGGTCCTGATCGAAGCACATCACGATAAGCCGCGCGCCATCCGCATCGGTGGCAAGGGCAAATTCACGGCAATTGCGGCTATCCACAACAAAACCAACCCCGCGCCCGCCAGTGAGCAGTACGCCGCGATCTGTGAAGGTGAAGTCATCCAGACCCGGAAAGGCAAAATCCTCCAGCCGCGTGGGTGAGAAGGAGACATTGCTGGAAAGGCAGGCCAGCTTCTCAAAACCCCATTCGGCGACGGACCAGCGAAACCTGGCGGCGCGCAGGTTGGGGACGGCGGCGATTTCGCGTGATGCATCACGAAACGCGGCGGCCTGGTGAAAACGCCGCACTGTGGCGCCAATGCGTGTGGCACTTGGCGTATAATCCACATCCACAAGATAGGCTTGGCTGGCCCAAGCAATTTCATAGATATGGTCCTGTGCGCCGGCGGTGTGGCGCGCGACAAAGGGGCTACAGCCTTCCATACGCATGGCACGCGCCCAAATCGCGCGGCTATTGACCTCACACAAAAAAGGGATGCCGCTGATGGGACGATTCCGCGCCTGCAATTCAAAGCCAGGTGCGTCAAAGATGTGCCGATTATGCGCGACATAGGCGCCGGGGGCGGCGGAGAAACGCACGCCGAAGCGGTCCTTGGTGGTATGCAGGCTGGAAGCGATGGCGAAATGCCCGCCGTAATAACGCACAGATGTGTTCCAGGCGCCCGCACTCGCGGTGCGGATATCAAGCCCGATGCGGTTATTGACAATGCGCCCAAGCGTCAGCGTGGTATCCTCAAAGCCGCGTTCTTCACCAAGTGTGCGGATGCCGATGGTGAAGCCTTCCACCTGGCGGATTTCCACCTGGCATGAATCGAAATTCCGCAGCACAAGGCCGATATCGGCCTCATTTTCCCAATCGGAAATGCTGGCGCGAATGATGCGAATGCCCATGTAGAGCTTGGTTGCATTGCGCACTGTGCCGCCATCACCGATGGTGAGCGCGGTCTGACCAGACGGCCCGGCGTAGAGAATGCTGCCGCGCATGATAAGGCCCGCGGCGCCGCCACCCAGCAGCAGCGGCTGACCGGTGCGGTAGCTGCCCTCACCAATTTCAAGGAAGCGTCCGGATACCACGGCGGCGTTCATGGCGGCCTGCAGGGCAGGCCCATCATCGGCGACGCCATCGCCGAGTGCGCCGAAATCTCGCACCGAAAGACGTTCATTCAGCTTATCTTCCACAGCGCGCGGCACGGCACCCGGATAGGGCAGGGTGATTTCCGGGCCATCGCGATCAAAAATCGCGATATCACCAAGCGAATCAAAGCCAAGTAGCCGATTGCCGCGCGCCGCGCGCAAGGGCAGCAGCATAT
>JAPLOJ010000076.1 GCA_026400795.1 Alphaproteobacteria bacterium | reverse complement strand
CGGCATCGGCACAACGCGCAGCCAGGGCTGCGCCATCTTCCTCGGGCGGGGTTGGCGCGAAATCAAGCGGCAGGCCGACGGCCAGGATATGCCAAATCTCACCAAGCGAGGTCGCCGGCGCATGGACTTCCGCACCCAACAGCGTGGTGAAGCCGGGTGCACGGAAGCGGCGGGTATCGGCGATGGGGAAATTGTAGCGCGCCATGAAATGATCCGTCAGCGCCATGAAATCATAACCGCCACGGCGATAGGTCTCCACCACATCCTCCGGCGCGCGCTTGCCATCGGAAAGGGTGGAATGGGTATGGATATTGCCCTTGAGGAAACGCCCCGGCGCGGCAAAGACGGGATCAAGCTGCATCGGGGGGGCCTCCGCCACCAGTGGTTTTCTTCCCGGCCTTCCTAAAGCCAAAAGGCGGATCGTGAAATTGCGCCTGCCGCTTGGGGGCAGGGTATCTCTCTGACGCGCGGCGTGGGGCAGGAAATTTCACCAAGCAATCGCCAGAGGAAAAGAAAATCTTTCTTTTTTCCGGCTCTTGCGCTGGCTTCAAGATGGGCTTTTTTCTTGTGAAAGTTTGGAGAAGCCGCATGTCGAAGGTCTTTGTCATTCACGAAAATGATGCCTGGGTGGAACCGCTGCGCGCGGCCTTCGCCCGCCTTGGCACGCCTTATGAGGAATGGTTCCTCGATGAAGGCGCGCTTGACCTGACCACGCCTCCGCCCGAGGGCGTTTTCTACAATCGCATGAGTGCGTCATCCCATACGCGCGGGCATACCTATGCGCCAGAATATGCGGGGGCAGTGATTGAGCATTTGGAACGCCATGGTAGGGCCGTAGTGAATGGCCGGCGCGCTTTGCAGTTGGAACTGTCAAAGGTTGCGCAGTATGCCGCGCTGGCGGGTTTCGATATCCCAACGCCGCCGACCATTGCCGTGGTGGGGACACAGCATCTTGCAGCGGCGGCGGAAAAGCTCGGCTTTCCGGTTATTTTGAAACATAACCGCGCCGGCAAGGGGCTAGGCGTGCAATTGATTTTGAGTGCGGCCGCACTCAGCGAAGCGGTAGCGAAAATTGCGGCGGACCCGGACCCCTTCGCCGCGCCACGCGATGGGGTGTGGCTGGTGCAGCGCTATATCGAAGCGCCTGAGCCCTTCATCACCCGCGCCGAATTCATCAATGGCAAATTCCTCTATGCCGTGCGGGTGGATACGTCTGAAGGGTTTGAGCTTTGCCCGGCGGATGTCTGCGCCCTTGAACCAGGTGCGGTGTGCCCTGCCGTGGCGCCGGGCGAGAAGTTTCGCATCATTGAAGGCTTCACCCATCCCTTGCTGCCGCGCATGGAAGCCTTTCTGCGCGCCAATGGCGTGGGGGTAGGCGCGATTGAGTTCATCACGGATCGCGCCGGAGATACCTTCGCCTATGATGTGAACACCAACACGAATTACAACAGCGACGCCGAAGCCCGCGCCGGGCAATCAGGCATGGGCGCCATTGCGCAATTCCTGACGGGTTTGCTGCAACAGCAGCAGGCGAAGGCGGCCTGAGGGCTGATTTCCGTTACCCTGGCGGGATTTCCGCCAGGGTGCGGAACACAGGTTTACCAGCCTGCCTGAAGCGCGCGACTTCCTGATCTGCGCCCTGGCTTGGCCCGCCGAGCCGCAGCACGGCATCACAGCGCTCAGCCAAGGCGAGTGAGACGGGCATCATCACTTCGTCGAACACATCACCCTCAGCCGCGGCGATGATCGGCAGCGCCATATTCACGCCAATCACCGGCACATGGCCAAGCCGAAGGATGGCGAGTGCGGCCTGGTTCATTTCAGCAAGGCGCGTGGCGCGGAGCGCAGCATCGGCGCCACCGCTGGTATAGGGCGCGGCAATCATGATCCACATGGGTCAGCCGAAAGTGCTGAGCAAATCATCAACCTGCGCCGGCGTCAGGCTGCGCGCACCGGCACCGCGCAGCAGAAGCGCAAGCCGCGCGGCTTCTTCCAATTCTTCCGCCGCATGCACAGCATCTTCTAAAGTGCGGCCCGATACCACCGGGCCGTGATTGGCGAGCAATACGGCCTTCGCGGTTTTGGCGGCTTCGTGGATATCATTTTCCATCGCGCCATCGCCAGGGCGATAATAGCGGATCACGGGCAGGTTCCGCCCAACCCGCATGACGAAATAGGGCGTGAGCGGCGGGATGGGCGCGGACTCTCCCGGCGCAGCGAGGCAAGCAATGGCGGTGGCGTGCGTCGAATGCAAATGCACCACTGCGCCAGCATCGGGCCGCGCCATCAGCACAGCGCGATGCATAAAGACTTCCTTGGATGGCTTGTCGCCCGACACATAGGAAAAATCCGGCGCCAGCTTCGATATGCGCGCGGGTTCAAGCCGCCCAAGGCAGGAATTGGTCGGCGTCATCAGAAACCCGTCCGGCAGGCGCACGCTGATATTGCCCGCCGTGCCGACCGAATAGCCGCGCGCAAAAAGCGAGGCGCCGAGCGCGGCAAGTTGCGCGCGCAGCGCAGCCTCATCCATGGTCGAACGCCTTCAGGAAGAAATCGCGCGCGCCGAAATTACCGGATTTGAGCGCGAGATGCAGCCCGCGCGGTTCGGCAAAAGTCCATGGCACACCCGGATCAATCTCAGGACCGATACGCAGCGCCGTGACACCAAGGCGCTGCACAACCGCACCGGAAGTCTCTCCGCCCGCCACCACAAGCCTGCCGACGCCGCGCGCGACCAGCCCCTCGGCAATCGCGGCCATGGCGGTTTCAATCAGCGCACCAGCAGCATCGCGCCCAAGCTTCGCTTGCAGCGCTGCAACCTTTTCCGGCGGTGCGCTGGCGGCAATCACCACCGGGCGATCCGCGGCCAATTTGCCCTCTACCCAATCCAGCGCCTGAGCCGTGAGCGCCGCCGCATCGGGCGTCGCGAGCGCATCCAATTCCAGCACAGGCACGTGATCTCGCGCGAGGCCGATCTGCCCCAGCGTGGCGCGCGAACAGGACCCCGCCACCACAGCGGCCATGCCCTGCATGGGTGGCAGGCTTGCCGCATCGCCGCGCGCGGGTAGTAGGCCAGCGCGGCGGAAATTCTCAGGTAAGCCCATCGCCACACCGGAACCGCCGGTGATCAGCGCGTGTTGCGCTGCCGCTTCACCAATCGCGAGCAAATGCTGATCCGTGACTGCATCCACAATCGCGTAGCGCCGGCCTTGTTCAGCAAGGCGCATCATGGCTTGCCGCGTGGCGGCGGCACCTTGTTCTACGCTGGTGAAGGGCACCAGCCCGACCGCGCCATCCGTCTGCCGCCCCAGGACACGCACCAGATTGGCATCGGTCATCGGCGTCAGCGGATGGTTTTCCATGCCGCTTTCATTGAGCAGCGCATTGCCGACAAAGAGATGCCCGAGATAAATCGTCCGCCCATTGGTCGGAAAGGCCGGGCAGGCCAGCGCAAAACCCGACCCCAGGCGCTTCAGCAGCGCATCCGCCACGGGGCCGATATTGCCTTGATCAGTGCTGTCAAAAGTGGAGCAATATTTCCAGAAAATCTGCTTGGCACCGGCGGCGAGCAACGCCTCACAAGCGGCCAGCGATTGCGCTACCGCTTCGCCCACCGGCGCCGTGCGTGATTTCAGCGCAATGATCACGGCATCCGCTTCCGGCAAGGGCCCGGTCGGCACACCAATCACCTGCACGGCAGTCATGCCGCCCTTGACCAGTGTATTCGCGAGGTCCGTGGCCCCGGTGAAGTCATCCGCGATACAGCCAAGCAAAAGGGGCATGTGAAACTACCTTGCAGGGGGAAGGGCGAGAAAATCCTGATGGCCAATGCGCACGGCAAGCTGCCCGGCATCGGCTTGGTCGCGCCGCGCCTCAAGCCAATCCAGAATGTCGTCACTGCCGCGCTTTTCCCAGCCAAGAGCAGCCATGGCGTGACCATCAGCAATGGCGCGGGTGAAGGCGCGGGCGCGGCGATCCACCACCCAATCACTCGGCGCGCGATGAATGGTGTAGCCACGCGCGGCGAAGGCTTCCGCCATCACGGCGGGTGCCTGTGGGCCAAGTGACACGCCACCAAAACCCTTATTGCGCGCCTGATCGCGTCGAAAGCCGCGCGCCACCAGCGCATCGGCGGGGTGCGGCGGGCTGAAGCGTTCTCGCCCCGTCACATTCAAGGCCGCATAGAAGGGCAGGCGCCGTGCGGCGCAGGCGGCGGCCATGGCTTCCACCCAACCGCGGGAGACCAGATCGCACAACGCCGTGCTCACCACAGCATCCACACGTTCCAAAGGCAGATTGGCCGGCGCGGCGGCAAGGTCCGCCAGGATCGCTTCAACGCGCCAGGCGCCATGCGGTGCATGCACCAGCAGCGCGCTGCGCCCTGGTTGTGTCACGGGCCAATCCACAACCTCAGCACGTTCTGAGATTGTATCAAAAGCGCGAGAGATCAATTCCGCGTCGCTATCCACCAAGGTCCAGCTTTGCGCGCGGCCAATGAAATGGCCAAGCCAGCGGAGCAAGCTGCCCGTACCCGCGCCAAGATCAAGCAGGCGCGGTCGCGCGGGCAGGGATGCCGCGAGCATCTCTGCCAATTCAGCATTGCGTGCGGCGGCGTCATAGGGCTCCCGCAGATCGAGCCAATCACCATCAAAGCTTTCAGCCATGGTCGAGTGCTTTCAGAAAAGCGCCAGCGCGGTCCGGCCAGCGCGGCAAAGCCTGCCCCGTGCGCCAGGAAGCTGCGGCCATATCGGCGCGCAAGGCAGTGTCGAAAATCGGCCGGCGCATGGCGCGTGATAGCGCGTTGTGGTCATCCACCGCCGCAACCACGGCAGCATCTTCCGGCACAATTTCCGCAATCGCGCCGCCGGCGGTGATCGCCAGTGGCAGGCCGCGCGCCATCGCTTCTGCCGCTGCCATGCCATAGCCTTCATAACGTGTGGCGAGGGCGAAAAGATCAGCACGCGCATATTCCGCTTCCAGCGCGGCATCAGGGAGCGCGCCCAGGAAGCGCACGCGCTGCGCAACGCCAAGTTCCGCCGCCAAGGCACGCAGCCCATCGGCGTGCACAGGATCACGCGTGGCGTCGCCCGCAATGGCGAGCGACCAATCGAGATCAGTGAGCCGCGCGAGTGCCCGCAGCAGCACATCATGCCCCTTGCGCGGCACCAACATACCAACACTCAAAATGGCGCAGCCCGGACCGGCGGAGCCGACGGCGCGCGGCGCAGCATCAGTGCCTGGTTCGACCACGGTGATGCGCGCGGCGTCCACGCCAAAGCCTTCGGGCAAATCCCGCGCCGTGAGAGTGGAGGTGGTGATGATGCGCGCGCAAGCGCTGAACAATACGCGCTCGGCGGCTTTCAGGGCTTCGCGCTGGCTGGCCGGGGCGCCGGTTTCAAGCGCGGTTGGGTGATGGATCAGCGCCGTTGCGCCGCGGCAGGTCAGTTCATCGGCCAGCGGCAACAAACTTGGCAGACCCAGCCCATCAATCACAAGGCGCGCATCGGCGGGAATGGCGCTGAGTGCGGCGCGCGCAGCTTCGGTCGCGGTTTCATCCGGGAAGGGATGGCGTCCGGCCAATTCCACCACGCGCACTTCCTGCCCAAGCGCGCGCAGCCCTTCGACCATGCGACGATCATAGATATAGCCGCCGGAAATCGCGCTGAAGGGCGCGGGGACGAGAAGGTAGATGCTCAAGCCGCCGGCTCCTCACCCGGTGCGGCTTCATAGGCGGCCCAGGCAATATGGCTTTCGCGCAGCAGCACCTTGAGGCCCGTGACGGCCTCGCCGCCGGCGCCAAGCTTGCCATCGGCCAGCGCGGCAGACAGGCAGCGATGGATATGCAGGCAGAGGTGTTCGGTGGTGGTGTTCTGCCCGGCAAAGACCGGTTCCGCATCCAGATTGCGATAATCAAAGCCGTCCAGGATGTGGCGGAGTTCCACCTTGGCCGCGGCGATATCCACCAGCAGGTTCAGCGGGTCGAGCTTCGGCGCGCGGAACTCTGCCTCCACAATGAAGGTCGCGCCATGCAGGCGCTGGGCGGGGCCGAATTCCGCGCCGCGGAAGGAATGGGCGATCATGACGTGGTCAACGACGGTCAGGCTGAACATGGGCGGGGTTTATCCTGTGCGGTTCGGCGCTTCATGCACCATAGGTCACCAGCGGGCAAAGCGGCGCGGGCTGGCCGGGGGCGGGGTTGAGCAAGCCAGGCAGGGCTTGTGGCAAATCATGGAAGGACGTGGCGGGGCCGATTAGCGCTTCAAGCGCCGGGTCCGCCAGCAGGCCGAGCGCTTGCGCCATGCGTTCGCCGTAGCTGCGGCGCCCGCGCATGGCGGGTGCGATGGCGCCGACCTGGCTTGAGATCAGGCGCAGGCGGCGGGAATGGAATGCCTCGCCCAATGGCAGCGCCACTTCCTGCGCCCCGAACCAGGAGGCTTCGATGATACGCGCTTCAAACGCTGCGCATTGCAAAGCCTGACGCAGCCCGGCGGGATTGGCGCTGGCATGGATAATCAGTTCCTGCTCGGCAGGTGCTGCTTCCAGGGCGGCGAAGGTTATGCCAAGCGCCTCCGCAACGCCGCGGCGCGATGCATCGGGGTCAATGATTGTCACCGCCATGGCCGGGATGCGCGCGAGCAGATAAGCCACCAGCAGCCCAACCACGCCAGCGCCAATCACAAGCGCGCGTTCGCCGGGCAAGGGTTGAGCGTCCCACAGGATATTCAGCGCCGTTTCCATATTGGCGCCGAGCACAGCGCGGCCATCCGTCACCGAATCCGGGATGGGGCTGCACATGGCCGCGGGTGCAAGGAAGATATCCTGATGCGGATGCAGGCAAAACACGCGCTTGCCTTGCAACTCCGCAGGGCCTTCCGCCACATGAGCAACGGCGCTGTAGCCATACTTCACTGGGAAGGGGAAATCGCCTGCCTGCAAGGGGCAGCGCATCGCGCCCCATTGGTTCTCCGGCACCTTGCCCGCCAGCACCAGCCGTTCCGTGCCGCG
>JAPLOJ010000007.1 GCA_026400795.1 Alphaproteobacteria bacterium | reverse complement strand
CAGCGAAGCAGGAAGTAGCCACCCCTGGTCCACATCCCACGCTCGGAAGGTCTTGCTCATGAAAACAAATGAATCAGAAATACAGAGAAAAAACTAGCGAATTCTCAGACAGGCTCCTAGCCGTGTGCCGCAGCCATGGTCCAGGCCAGCCCCGCGCAAGGCTACGGAAATCCTTGATTCTCGCGCCGCTTCGGCGCATAGGGGGGGCGCTCGCGGTAAGGCGGGCCGGATCCGCCGGCCCCGGCATGCGCGCCCCGCCGGGGCTCGGCCTTTCCCGCACCCACCGCCAGGCGCTCATAGCGCGGGCCTAGAAAGCGATTGAAGTTGAACGAAAATACTGAAGTGACCGCCGCCGAGGCTGTCCAAGCCGACCCTCAAACCCTGCCCGTGCCGCCTGAGACGCCGGAAACCGCGCCGGTTGAGCCCGCCCCTGTGGCGGAAGAAGCCGCGTCCGAAGCCGCGCCGGCCGCCGAGGAAGATCGCCCCACATTCGATTCCATCGGTCTGTCTGAGGAAATCGTGAAGGCGGTGACGGAATCGGGCTATCGCCACCCCACCCCCATTCAGGAACAGGCGATCCCGCAGGTGCTGATGGGCCGCGATGTGCTGGGCTGTGCGCAAACCGGCACAGGCAAAACCGCGTCCTTCGTGCTGCCCATGCTGGATATCCTGACCGGGTCGCGCGCCAAGGCGCGTATGCCGCGCAGCCTGATCCTGGAACCGACCCGCGAATTGGCGTTGCAGGTCGCGGAAAACTTTGAAAAATACGGCAAATACCTGAAGCTCAACCACGCGCTGCTGATTGGCGGCGAAAGCATGAATGACCAGCGCGATGTGCTGGAAAAAGGCGTGGATGTGCTGATCGCCACACCGGGTCGGCTGCTGGATTTGTTCGATCGTGGCCGTGTGCTGCTTGCCGATTGCAAAGTGCTGGTGATTGATGAAGCGGACCGGATGCTCGACATGGGCTTTATTCCGGATGTGGAGCGCATCGTTTCCATGCTGCCGCCCTTGCGCCAGACTTTGTTCTTCAGCGCCACCATGGCGCCGGAAATCCGCCGCCTGGCTGATGCCTTCCTGTCCAACCCCAAGGAAATCACGGTCACCAGGCCGGCTTCAGTGGCGACCACGATCACAACTGGCCTTGCTTACGTGCAGCCTTTCGATAAGCGCGAGGCGTTGCGTCGGCTGATCCGGCGCGAACAAGTGTCCAATGCGCTGATCTTCTGCAATCGCAAGATCGAAGTGGATATCCTGTATAAATCGCTGAAGAAGCACGGCTTCAGCGTGGGCGCTTTGCATGGCGATATGGATCAATCCCAGCGCTTCGCGACGCTCAATGCCTTCAAGGCGGATGAATTGCAGCTGCTGGTCTGTTCCGATGTCGCCGCGCGCGGTCTTGATATCGGCGGGCTTTCGCATGTGTTCAATTTCGATGTGCCTTTCCATTCGGAAGATTACGTGCACCGCATTGGCCGCACCGGCCGCGCCGGGCGTGAAGGCCATGCCTATACGATTGCGACGGCCGATGACGCGAAGAATGTCGCCGGCATTGAAAAACTGACCGGCAAAGCCATCCCCCTTCTGGATATCGAGGGGCTGGAGCCGGTGACGGAAGCCGAAATTCAGGAAGCCCTGACCTCCACCAAGCGTGGCCGAGGCCGTGGCGGCCCAGCGCGTCGGCCGGATCGGCGTGATGGCGGGCGTAGCCGGCCGGAACGCGGCCGCCGCGATGCGTCAGACCGCGCGCCGCGCGCCGAGGCGCCGGAAGAAATTGTGGCCGAGGCGCCCGCGCGGCGTGACCGCCCGGAACGCCGCCCGCGCGCCGATGCGCCAGAGGGCCGGGAGGCTCCGCGCCGGGATCGCGCCCCACGTCGGGACCGTGACGCGCAGCCGAGCGAATTTGCACTGCGCGAAGCCGCCATGCGTGACCTGCCGCCCCGCGATCGCGAAGCACCGCGCCAGGATCGGGATTATCGCAACCGCGACCGCCGCGATGATCTGGGCCCGCCCGTGCAGGGCTTTGGCGATCAGGTGCCGGCCTTCATGCTGATCCCCATTCCCCGCCCCCGCCGTGCCGCCGCGCCAGCCGCGGTGGAAGAAGCGCCAGAGGTTGACGCCGCCTGACGCGCGTACCCGGCTTGCCGGGTGCCAAGCTGAAGT
>JAPLOJ010000251.1 GCA_026400795.1 Alphaproteobacteria bacterium | reverse complement strand
CGATGGAAACCCTGTTCATTCAGCCAGAGCGCTTCATAGCGCACGCCTGGGCGTTTCTCGATGGCGGCGAAAAACTCCGCCGAATCCACCATTTGCGGCACAGCCTTGGGTGAGACGAAGGACGCCACCTGAATGGCCGTGAGCCCGGTTTCCGCCAGCGCTTCCACCAGTGCGACACGATCCGCCAGCGGATAGATCACGGGTTCAATCTGAAACCCCTCACGCGGGCCTTCTTCATGGAAATGGACATGCTTTGGCAGATCAGACATGGCGGTTTCCCCTTGGTGCGTTGCCGGTTCACCTGCGTTCACCGGCAACGCACCATAACTTTGTTTGGTCGCATTTTCCGAGTCGCCAAGTGAAGCCACTTGGCTTGAAAATGCTCCGCGCCGGCGTTGACAGCGCGGCGCGGCGCGATGACGCTCGGCGTTGACTATGGCGCTGCACGCGATGCCGCGCCAGAGCCGAGGGAAACGCCATGAAACACACTACGCTACCGCGCCGCGCGGCGCTTTTGGGGGCTTTGGGCTTGGCGGGCGCGCAAGGCGCCGCCGCGCAGCAAGCTGGGCGCTGGCCGGATCGGCCCATCCGCTTCATCGTCGCCTTTCCCGCCGGCAGCGGCACGGATATCACCACACGCAACTTCACCGATGCGCTGAGTGCAGAACTTGGCCAACCTGTGGTGGTGGATAATCGCGGCGGCGCGAATGGCTTCATCGCATCAGAAGCCGTCGCGCGGGCGCGGCCTGATGGTTATACTTTCCTCTCCACCGCCAATACCACGCATGGATCAAACCCTGCTTTGTTTCATCGCCTGCCCTATGATCCGGTAGCGGATTTCGCGCCTGTCGCGCTGATCGGCGTGGGCGTGCTGCTGGTGGTGGTGAATAATGATCTGCC
This sequence comes from Alphaproteobacteria bacterium, assembly GCA_026400795.1. GTDB lineage: Bacteria > Pseudomonadota > Alphaproteobacteria > Acetobacterales > Acetobacteraceae > Neoroseomonas. The sequence continues at coordinate 7,325 of JAPLOJ010000251.1, read as the reverse complement.
AGTGCGTTCCATGCAGGATTTGGTCGCTTATGGTCGCGCCAATCCGGGCAAGCTCAATTTCGCCTCCGGCAGTGCATCATCGCGCGTGGCGGGGGAGATGTTCAAATCCATGGCGGGGGTGGATATGGTGAATGTCACTTATCGCTCAAACCCGCTTGGCATCACGGATGTGATCGGGGGCGTCGCGCAGGTGATGTTTGTGGATGCCACCACCTCCATGCCGCAAGCGCGCGAAGGGCGCGTGCGCGCCATTGGCGTCACCAGCCGCCAGCGCGTTTCCATGATGCCGGATGTGCCGACAGTCGAAGAACAGGGTTTTCCAGGTTATGAAATGCTGTCCTGGAATGCGATTTATGCGCCTTCCGGCACGCCGCCTGAAATTGTCACGCGCGTCAATGGCCTGGTGAATGACATCATGGCGCGCCCGGCAGTGCGCGATCGCCTGACCGCAAGCGGCATGGTGCTGCGCCCTGGCTCGCCCGATGATCTGGCGCGCTTCCAGGCAAGCGAGATCGAGAAATGGAAGCGCCTAGTGCGCGAATCAGGGATTGAATTGCAATGACAGGCGTATTGTCTGGCGTGCGCGTGGTGGAACTTGGCCAGGTGCTGGCCGGACCCTTCGCAGGCGCGATTTTTGCTGATCTCGGCGCTGATGTGATCAAGGTAGAAAAACCCGATGGTGGTGATGATGCGCGCCGTATGGGCCCCGATTTTCGCCATGGTGATGCGCTGAATTTCCATGAATTCAATCGCGGCAAGAAATCCGTGACGCTTGATCTGAAATCGCCCGCAGGCGTTGCAGCGCTGCATGGCCTGCTGAATGACGCAGATATCATGCTGCATAATCTTCGCCCCGGCGCGGCGGAGGCTCTGGGGATTGGCGCGCAAGCAGTCACAGCGCGGCATCCGCATTTGATCTATTGCGAAATGTCGGCCTTCGGACATATCGGGCCGGAAAAGCTGCGGCCTGGCTATGAACCGCTATTGCAGGCTTTTGGTGGGCTGTCTTCCATCACCGGCGAACCAGATGGCCCACCGGTGCGCATGGGGGCATCCGTGGTTGATCAGGGGACGGGGCTTTGGACGGTATTGGGCGCGCTCGCCATGCTGGAACGGCGCCATCGCACGGGGCGGGGCGGTGTGGTGAATACATCCTTGTTTGAAACCGCGCTGCTATGGGCCGGGCAGAAAATCAGCGCCTATGTGAATATGGGCAAGCTGCCGGAACGCCATGCGTCTGGCCATCCCAACCTGACGCCCTATGAGGCGTTTGATGCGACGGATGGGCCGGTGCTGGTCTGTTGCGGCAATGACCGGCTTTTTGCGAAATTCGCGGCTGAATTGGGCCATGAGGAATGGGTGAGTGATGAGCGGTTTTCCACCAATCGCGCGCGCTTGAAGCATAAGGCGCTGCTGTTGCCCATGATCGCGGCACTCATGCGGATCACGCCGCGTGCAGAATGGCTGGAACGGCTTGCGCGGATTGGCGTGCCCTGCGCGCCGGTGAACAGCATTCCGGAAGTGCTGGCGGAACCGCAAACCCAAGCGCTTGGCATGGTGCAGCCGGTGCCTGGCGAAGACTTTTCCCTGGTCGCCATGCCGCTTTCCTTCAATGGCGAAAGGCCGCGCATGGCCGGCCCGGCGCCTCGGCTTGGCGCGCATAACAGGGAAATTCTGGGCGGCGGCTGACCACGCCTTGGCTTACGCGGCCAAAATGGCCTCGACAATTTCCTGCACTTCCAAGGCTTCACGCAATGTCGCCAGGCGATGCGCCTCACCACGCGTCATGGCCGCCACCTCAGCCAATTGGCCGCGCAGCACCATGGGGCGCATTTTCTCATTGGGCAGCGCATCGGGTGCCTGCGCCCAGGCGCCATCGGCCCCGAGCCGTTCCGCGAAAGACCAATCGCGCAGGCGGATGGCGCCATTCAGCGTCCAGGTATTGTGGTCATCCTTGGGGGTGGTGCCGACCGAGCCCTTGAGCGTGACCGGCACGCCACCTGCGCTCAGCCGCGCCGTGATCGCGGATTCTGCGCCATCGCCGGGCGGGTAGCTTGTATGCGCCTCCAGCAGTTTCAGCGGCCCCAATTGCCGACGCGTGAGGAACAGAAAGTGGGAGACAACTTCGCGGGTGAAGCCGCCTTCGGCCCGTTTAGCAAGCCAGCTTGCCGCCGCCTGTTGCCAGCCGCGCGGCCAGGTGGGGAAGGCGACCTCAATTTCCAAGCTTTGCGCTGTCAGTGCCGCGCGCCAGGTGGAAAGCTGCGCCACGGCTGGCGATGACGCCATGGGGAAATTCACCGCCGCACGCGCGTCGGCTGCCTCGGCCCGCGCGACAAAGGCGCGCGCGTCAGTCAGCGATGTCGCCAAAGGTTTTTCGATGAAAACACTGCGGCCCGCCGCAATGGCCGCATCGGCCAGTGGGATATGCGCGGCCGGCGGTGCCGCGATGTAAAGGCAATCGCAAGCGCTGATCACCGCATCCGGGGTCGCCAGCATGCGCGGCGCGCCCGTGATGCCGGCCAGGCGCGTCGCCGCCGCAGGAGCGGGGTCCCAGACCGCAACGGGGGTGACGCTTTCCGCGGCATGGTCCAAGGCCGCGCGGAGCAAACGCTCACCCATGATGCCAAGGCCGATGATACCGAGGGTGACGGGCGTTGCCATTTTAATGCTTTCCTTGAAGGGGCTTGTTCCAGGCGCTGACTGCCACCACCATGGTGGAACCGCAACCCAAAAGCCGGAAGGGCGCGCATGGTCCAGAAAATTCCCGAGGCGGGCTATCGCTTCATTCCTGGTGTCTATCAATATAGCGCAGGTGTCGCCGCAGAGCCAGGCTTCCGCCTGGAACGCGTGCGTTTTGCCGAACCCATACCCTTGATGGCGGGTTTTGCGCGCATCGCCGCGTATCTTGATGCCATTGGCCGCCCGAAAGCGGCTTTTGCGGCTTGCGAATTGCGCTCCCCCGCGCCTTTCACGGAAGAAGGTTTTGCGGCGTTTAATCGGGTTTATGGCGGCGTACTGACGGAATGGGGCTTGTTTCGGGATGGGCTGAACCCGATTGCCCGCAGCAATGTCTGCCCGGAAATCGCCCCACCCGCCGAGCCCTGCTTTCACGCCTTTGTCTATACGGTGCCGGATGCAGGCGCCGCGCCATCCTTCGCCGTGGCGGGCAGTGGTGAAGCAGTGGAAGGCAAGGGCGATTACCGCAGCAATACGGTGGCACTTGGGGATATCTCGCCCGCGGGCATGCTTGCCAAGGCGCGCTGGGTGCTTGGCGAAATGGAACGGCGCATGGGGTTACTTGGCGCCGATTGGCGCGGAACGACGGGTGTGCAGGCCTATACGGTGCATGACATGGCGCCATTTTTTGCCGAGGAAATTGTCCGCCGCGGTGCCGCGCGGCATGGGCTAACCTGGCAACATTGCCGCCCGCCCGTGGTTGACCTGGAATTCGAGATGGATTGCAGGGGTGTAGCTCGGGAATTCGTGCTTGGGTGACAGCCAACGATGAATGCGCGCTATATAGCGCAACATCAGCGTTCAGCCTTTCAGATCATTTCATGTTTTGGGAAAAAGCACCATGCCCAACCCACTGATCCGAAACCCCGGCCACATCCGCGATCTTTCCGCCGCCATGGCGAAAGGCGAGATCACGGCCGAAGCCCTGGTGCGCCGTTATCTGGACCGCATCGCCGCAGTTGATGGCCAGGTGAAGGCTTGGATTCATGTGCTGGCCGATGTCGCGCTTGCCGAAGCGCGCGCGCTGGATGCGGAACGAAAGGCGGGGCGGCTGCGCGGCCCGCTGCATGGCATCCCTGTTGGTATCAAGGATGTGATTGATGTGCGCGGTCTGCCGACGCGCGCCAATAGTCCCTCACGCGCGGATATTGCACCTGCCAGCGCCGATGCCACGGTTGTCGCGCATCTGCGCGCGGCGGGCGCGATTGTTCTGGGCAAGCTGCACACAACGGAATATGCCTTCTTCCAAAGCCTGCCGCCCACGCGCAACCCGTGGGATTTGGCGCGCACGCCGGGTGGGTCTTCAGCGGGGTCTGGTGCTGCCATTGCGGCCGGCATGGTGCCTTTGGCGCTCGGCACGCAAACCGCAGGCAGCGTCAATCGTCCGGCGGCCTACACCGGCGTTTGCGCTTTCAAGCCTTCCACGCTCGCGATTGGTGGGGTTGGGGTAGTGCCTCTGGCACCTTCCTTCGATACGGTCGGAGCCTTTGGCGCAAGCGCGCAGGATGCGGCGTATCTGGCCGCAGGTTACGCTGCGGATCATCTGCGACTCAGCAGCCGCCCTGCCACCACGCCGCGCATTGTGCTGCTGCAAGACCCGCTGATTGAAAAGCTGCAAAAATCGTCAACAGCGGCGCGCGTCGCGGCACTTGCGGAACAGCTTGGCGCTGCCGGCCTTACGCTGCATCGCACCAGCGCCGGCGCGGGGTTTGAGGAAATGATCGCGCGCCATCGCCGCGTGATGCTGGCCGAGCTTGGCCGTACCCATGCCGGGCTGCCGCGCGACCGGATCGCGACTGCCATCGCCGATGGCATTACCGAGGGCCTCGCCATCCCGGATGAGGAATATCACGCCGCACTCCGTGACCTGGCGGGTTTTCGGGCGCGCTTCTGGGCGGGTTTTGGACCCGATGATTTCATCCTGGTACCCGCCGCGCCGGATGTGGCGCCAGAGGCCGGCAGCACGGGCGATCCTTCCTTTGTCATCCCAACCACGGTGCTGGGCGGGCCGGTGGTGACACTGCGGGCTGGCTTGGCCGCCGATACGGGCATGCCGGTTGGCGCGCTGCTCTTTGCCCGGCCCGGGGCGGATGCGGCCATGGCGTCCTTCCTATTCTCGGCCACCGCCACCGCGCTTGATCTGTAAGCCCGAAAGCTTGCGGCGCTGCGCCATCCGGCACATCTACAGGCTGGCAAGGCTTTTGTGGTAAAAGCCGCGCAGTAGTGCCGAGCAGGAGGCGTTTTGGGTTTCTGGGGTAAGATGTTGGGCGGGGTGGCGGGCTTCGCTATGGGGGGCCCCTTGGGCGCCATGGTGGGGGCCGCGCTGGGCCCTGCCGCAGATGCCGGGGCGCTTGGTGGCAAGGGCGGCACTATTTCCGCCGCCACGCCTGACCTGATGGCGTTTTTCGGCAGCAAGGAAAACCTGTTTTCCTTTTCCGTTGTTGTGCTTTCCGCCAAGCTTGCCAAGGTGGATGGCCCGATCAAGCGCGAAGAAATCGCGGCCTTCCGCAACCTGTTTCATGTGCCGGCAGAAGCACTGGGTGAGGTCGGGCGCCTGTTCGATCAGGCGCGCGAATCTGCCGATGGGTGGGAACCTTTCGCGGAAAAATTGGGCGAGGCCTTCGCCGACAATAAGGCCATGCTGGAAGATGTGTTGGTGGCTTTGGTGCAGATTGCACGCGCCGATGGGCCGGTGGCGAAATCCGAGGGCGATATGCTGCGCGGCATTCATGCGCGCTTTGCCTTGGATGCCGCCGCCTGGGAACGCGCCAAGGGCGGCACGCGCCGTGCCGTGGCGCCGGAAACGCAAGGCGAAGACCCGTATCAAATGCTGGGCCTGACCCGGCAGGCGAGTGATGAGGAAGTGCGCCTCGCCTGGCGCAAGCTGATGCGGGAAAACCACCCGGATAGCCTGGCATCGCGCGGCGTGCCGCAGGAATTCGTCAAGCGCGCGACGGAACAAGTGGCGCAGATCAATGCCGCCTGGGACAGGATCAAGCGCGAGCGGGGCTTGTAGCTTGCCTAGTATCCGAGACGTGCCCAGCCCCAATCACGAAGCGCGGCCCGATGGCGCGGTGATTGATGCGCTGGTGTTGCATTACACGGGCATGCGTTCAGGGCAGGAGGCGATTGCGCGGCTTTGCGACCCCGCCGCCAAGGTTTCCGCGCATTATGTGGTGGAAGAAGATGGCGCGGTGTTTCGCCTGGTGGCGGAAGCGCGCCGCGCCGCGCATGCCGGCATTTCGCACTGGCGCGGCCGCAGCGCGCTGAACGCCAACAGCATCGGGATTGAGATTGTGAATCCCGGCCATGAATGGGGCTATCGCCCCTTTCCCGCGCTGCAAATGGCGGCGGTGTGTGATTTGTGCCTTGAGATAATGGCGCGCCACCCGATTGATCAACGTAATGTGGTGGCGCATTCGGATATCGCGCCTGATCGCAAGCAGGACCCGGGGGAGTTGTTTGATTGGCAGGGGCTGGCTGCGAATGGCGTCGGGCTTTGGCCGGGGGCTGATGCAGCGCCGGCGGATGAGGCTGCTTTGCTGCCCTTGCTTGGCGCGATTGGCTATCGCACCGATTTGCCGCTTTCCGTTTTGCTGACGGCATTTCAGCGCCATTGGCTGCCCGGGCGCGCAGATGGAATTGCGGATGAGGCGACGCGGGCGCGGGTGGCGGCGGTGGCGAGCCTGTTTGCCTAGGCGCATGCGCGACGCCGTCGATATTGCTGATTTTATCGCGCGCAACCCGCGCATGATGCGCTGCCTTGCGGTGCTCGCCGCGCATGGCCCTGCGGGTGCCTGGATTGGCGCGGGTTTTGTGCGCAACGCCGTTTGGGATCATCTTTCAGGGAAGGATACGGAAGCCACGCCACTCGCCGATCTGGATGTAGTGTTTCATGATCCGGCTATCGCAACCGCTGAGCATGATGCAGGGATTGAGGCCGCGCTGAGCACCGCTGCGCCCGACCTTCCATGGTCGGTGCACAACCAGGCGCGCATGCATGAACGGAATGGGCACCGCCCCTATCGCAATGTTGACGATGCCTTGACCCATTGGCCGGAAACCGCAACCGCCATCGCCGCGCGCCTTGGGCCACAGGGCGTTGAGATCCTCGCCCCCTTTGGCGTTGAGGATGTGCTGGAGATGATTATTCGCCCAACACCAGCCTTCCGCACCAAGCCGGAAATTCCGCTGGCGCGGCTTGAAGCGAAGGGCTGGCTCACGCGCTGGCCAAGGCTGCGCGTGGTCGGGCTTGGCGCTTCCCCTTGACCGCCCCACCCCCATAGCCCCAGATGCCCAAAGCGTCAGACGGCTGGGCGGCCGCTGGTTCGTGAGTGATCACGGGCTGGAGGAAAGTCCGGGCTCCACGGGAATAGGGTGCCGGTTAATGGCCGGCGGGGGCGACCTCAGGGAAAGTGCCACAGAAAACAAACCGCCGCGGCGTGGCGACACCCCGCGGTAAGGGCGAAACGGTGCGGTAAGAGCGCACCGCGCCCCCAGCAATGGGGGTGGCAGGGTAAACCCCACCCGGAGCAAGGCCGAATAGGGGCGGACGGCGCGGCGCCGCAAGGCGCTGGCGCAGGGGCATT
>JAPLOJ010000411.1 GCA_026400795.1 Alphaproteobacteria bacterium | reverse complement strand
TTGGATCAGGATGCGGTGGTGCGCGAAGCACTCGCCAATGTTGAAGCCAATGGCATCGTGTTCCTGGATGAGATTGACAAGATTTGCGCGCGCACCAGCGAAAGCGGGATGCGTGGCGGCGATGTCTCCCGCGAAGGGGTGCAGCGCGATTTGCTGCCGCTGATTGAAGGCACCACTGTCACGACCAAGCACGGGCCGGTGAAGACGGATCATGTGCTGTTCATCGCGTCCGGCGCGTTTCATTTGGCGAAGCCATCTGATCTTTTGCCGGAATTGCAGGGCCGCTTGCCGATCCGCGTGGAATTGAAGGCGCTGTCGCGCGATGATTTCAGCCGGATTTTAACGGAGCCGGAACATTCCTTGCTCAAACAATACACCGCGCTGCTTGGCACGGAATCCGTGGCGCTGGATTTCACGCCCGATGCGGTTGAAGCGATTGCCGATCTGGCCGCGGAAATCAACGCGAGTGTGGAGAATATCGGCGCGCGGCGACTGGCGACCGTGCTTGAGCGGCTGCTGGAAGAAATCTCCTTCACCGCGACCGATCGCGCGGGGGAAGCGATTGCGGTGGATGCAGCCATGGTGCGCGACCGCGTGGCGCCGCTTGCCGCCAGTGCTGATCTTTCGCGGTACATCCTGTAGCGATGAGCCTTACGGTCAGCGCCACTCCACCGCCGCTCGGTCCCCGGGCCGCCGCCGAATTGCGTGCGGCGTTTGAGGCGTTGGAGAATCCCTCCCTCGCCGCGCGGCTTTCGGCGACGGTTGGGACACCGATTGAAGCTCTGACCGCGCGCCTGCCAGGCCCCCTGCAAGGCGGGCTGCAAGGCGCGGTGCGCGCAGCGCTGACAACGGCGATGGGGGCGGCGCTACGGTCATCGCCGGCGGCCAAACCTTCGATTTTGCCGTCATCTTGGTTGCATCGCGGGCTGGCAGCGGCAACCGGGGCCGCGGGCGGTGCCTTTGGCCTGGCGGGCACGCTGGTGGAATTGCCGGTTTCCACGACCGTTCTGCTGCGTCAAATCGCCGCCATCGCGGCTGAGGAGGGCGAGGATTTGTCGCGCCCCGAAATCGCCGCCGAATGCCTGAAAATCTTCGCCCTTGGCGGACGCGGCAAAAGTGATGATGCCGCCGAGTCCGGCTATTTCGCGCTCCGCATCGCCTTGGCCGAGGCGCTGAAGGGCAGCATTGGCGCAAGCATTCTGCCCGGCTTCATTGCGGCCATTGCGGCGCGCTTTGTGGGCCCGGTGGGGCTGAAGCTTTCCGCCCAAGCCGCACCCCTAATTGGCGCCGCGGCAGGGGCCGCGATCAATTTGGCGTTTCTCGAGCATTTCCGTGGCGTCGCGCGCGGGCATTTCACGCTGAGGCGGCTGGAACGCGTGTATGGCGCAGCGCCGGTGCGCGCGGCTTATGAGAAGCTGGCGGCCACGCGGGATGTAGCGTTTTCGAAGGTTTAGGCGTCAGGCGGGGCCCCAATAACTGGCTTGCGTCGGCCCGCAAGGAAGGCTGCGCGCAGGTTTTCAGGTACTTCTTCGGGCGAGAGGTAATCCCCGCCATCGTAAAGCAGCCCGTGGCCGAGATAGCTTTCGCGCCTGACAGAGGCGACCAGATGGATGATGCCGATCGCCTGGCCCGATAATCTGGGTTCAATCCACACGCCGTCTTCCGCGCGTCTCTGCGGCAGCGCGTAATGGCACATCCAATTCGCACGTGATGGAAGGGCGTGAATTTTATTATGTTCGACTAACGTCTTTTGAAGGGCGAGTTGGTCGCAAATATTGGGCAGCCTACCACGAATGGTAGAAGCAAAATTTTGCGCCCACTTCTCCCAAAGCAATGGTTGCGCATTGATGGCGTAGACCCCAGCATTGATGAGCGGCAGGATGCTCAAGCTTCGCGCGAGTTCTTCCCCGAAAGATTCGGTCCATTGACGGAACTTGTATCGGTGGAATTGAATGGCACCCGCAAGATTGTGAGCGAACGGATAAGCAGAATCCACCTCAGGGCTGACGGCAGCCGAGCCTGTTTCAGCACCTTTCACGTAATGCTGGATAATGGTTGGGTCCTGAACCCACGCATCGGCATCAACCCACATATAAACATCGTAGCCGGGGGCATATTGGGGCAAGAATGGACGAACAGTGAGCCCATAATTGGGGGGGCCATAGCCTGGCAAGTCAGCCACTCCCAGATCGTCCTTGGGCGTGATGATGCGTGTGGTTCGCGCTTCCAACCAGGCCAATTCCTGCTGCGTACATCCCAGATCAAAGAAAAAGATGTCAGCGTCATAAAGCGGCAGAACACGCCGCAGGGAGAGAACGAGACCCTTCGCAAGATAGAAAAGGTTCGTATCGCTACCGGTAAAGATTGCAAGCTTTGGCATAATATGCTCCTAAGAAATAACATGGTCAGGAGGAAGCCTTGATTGGCTTGTTATTTTTTTATTGTTCCTATAAACTATAGATATGTCCTAACACGCCACCCGCCGCTTGTGAAGTTTGCGTTGACGACAGCGGTGGGTTTCTCCACTCTCTGCAGGCAGAACCCTGTCACAACGGTGCGCAACATGACACCCAAGAGATGTTTCGCGTAAACCGCAACGCAGCTTTCGATCTGGCTCTCTTTCCGTAAGGCTTTCGGAAATAAGGTCGGAGTGTCCTGAAGCGCTCATCACCTGAGAGAAGCCGTCAACCAATGCGAGCGTAACGGGTGAGAGTTTGCGCCTTCGGTTCGTGCTCGTCTAAACGCCACGTCTATTAACAAAAAACAATATGATTGTCACCAATAGATGACCATATTGATATCCTAATAGTTTTTTCATTCGTGACGCTCGAACCAGTTGGCCGCCGTTGCAACTATCTCATCTATAGTCTTGAAGCGCGGCTTCCAACCAAATAACTCGTGAGCCCGGGCAGGTGATGCAAAAAGCACCGGGGGATCGCCCACTCGTCGACTGACATATTCCGCGGGTACGGGTCGCGACAAAGCCCGTTCGACCGCGCCAATCATTTCCTTGACAGATGTTCCGCTGCCGGTCGCCAAATTGACAGCAATACTCGTCCCACCCGCGATCAGATACGCAAGAGCCCTGACATGCGCATCTGCTAGATCGCTCACATGGATGAAGTCACGAATGGCCGTTCCATCAGGCGTCGGATAATCCGCGCCGAATACTTTGAAAACGCCCCGGCCAAGGGCCGCCCGAATCGCTAATGGGATTGCGTGTGTCTCCGGATCATGTCGCTCGCCAAGCTCACCATCTGGATCGGCGCCCGCTGCGTTGAAATACCGAAATGTGACCGCTCTGATCCCATAGGCAGCGCCGTAGTCCGCCAAGGCACGCTCAATCACAAGCTTCGTAAAGCCGTATGGGTTGACCGGCAATTGCGGACAGGCCTCGGTGATCGGTAATGAACTCACTTCACCATAGGTGGCGCAGGACGAAGAGAATACTATCCTATCCAAACCGTGCCGGCGCATGGCGTCCAAAAGACAGATGGAACCGCAGATATTGTTTTGATAATATTTGGACGGTTCTTGCACAGACTCGCCAACATAACCGAAGGCTGCGAAATGCATGACAAGTTCTGGACGATGTTTTTCGATGACTCGATCAAGATCAACTGGATTGGATATGTCTCCCTTTTCGAAGGGGCCCCATTTTACTGCATCAATATGTCCATAGACCAAGTTATCCAGAACTACAGGGAGGTATCCGGCCTGCTTTAGGGCCTTGCAGGTATGACTGCCGATGAAGCCAGCCCCCCCAAGCACCAATACTCGCTTCATGTAATCAATATGCTTCTCATGCATATCCTCCTGAGCCAACATCGTCTTGGACGTGGGTTCACGTTATGATGAGCCTTCTTGCAGTTGCAACACCATCCTCTCAAAGAACTCAATGGCAAGAATAAAAAAGCACCATGGCGGCCGGCTGAGGCAGATCCATGGAGTCGCTGTTTCCAAGGAAGAACTACCGGAGACGATGAGTTTGGGATTGCCTGCACCGTCAAGCGCCGGCTGGATCAACGCCAAAAAACCGAACTCGGATACTTTATGATCTTGAACCATGATAAGGCCCCTTCTGAAATCCTAACACGACTTCATCAGAGAACCTGAAATGACCCTCAACCTCTCCATCCCCGGTCAAATGACCGAAACCGAACTCAATCGGCTGATGGCATTAGCCAGCCGCGTGCCGCCTGGGGGCATTATTGTCGAAGTCGGGTGTCTTTACGGGCTTTCGTCATGGCATATCTCCAAAGCCTGCCAGCCAGGGGTCACCCTTTTCTGCGTCGACCCTTGGGAAAGGGCCAAATGGATCATTGACCTGGTGGAAAAGCCCCAAAATGCCCCGCCTTTTTCCAAACAGGCCTTTGCGCATTTCACCAGGGACTGCGACAATATCGTTATGATACAAGGCTATAGCCCACAGATCGCGCGTGGCTGGAAGCTTGGCATTGACCTTTATGTGGAAGACGCCATCCACGCCAACCCAGTGCTTGGCCAGAACATCGCCTTCTGGACCAGCCGCGTCAAACCTGGCGGCATTGCCGCCGGCCATGATCACTGCGCGGATTGGCCAGACGTGATGTCTGAGGCTGACGCCCTGGCCAAGCGCTGGTCCTCAAAGGTGGAATGCTTCGACACGCTCTGGTCGGTTGAACGACCAGCCTGAACGGCGACGCCAACCGGGCGGGAAAGCGGGGGCAAAGCCCCCACTCAGTCTCAGCCAGCTTCTTCCGTCGCTGCCATTTCGGCGGCCAATTCCGCTTCCAGGCTTTCGGCCTGGGCAGCAGCAGCCGCACTTTCACCGCGCGTCTGCTTTTCCGCTTCTTCGCGGCTGCGCGCTACATTCACCACCACCGGGATCTGCACTTCGGGGTGCAATTCCACCTGTACAGAGCTGACACCCACGGCCTTAATCGGCTCGCCCAGCAGCACCTGTTCGCGCGTGACGGTCAGCCCAGCTTCGGTGCAGGCAACCGCGATGTCGCGCGACACCACAGAACCATAAAGGCTGCCACTTTCGCCCGCCTGGCGGATGATGATCACGGCAAGCCCGGCCACACGTTCGGCCACACGCTCTGCCTCACCACGGCGCTTAATATTGTCCGCTTCAAGCTGGACACGTTCGCGTTCGAAGCGCTCAAGATTTGCTTTGCTGGCGCGGATCGCCTTGCCGGTGGGCAGCAGGAAATTGCGCGCATAGCCAGGGCGCACCTTCACGCGTTCACCCATTTGGCCAAGCTTGTCCACGCGCTGCATCAGGATCAGGTCAATCATGTCTTGCCTCCGGGCAGCTCATTGCGCCGCCCCCATTGTTCGAAAATGCCGAAGGCCGTAACCGCGATCGCGGCCGGCACGCTCAAGATCACAAGCCCGGCGTAGAATACGCCAAGCATAAAGGGCCGGGCGGTGCGGCCGGCGGAACGCCGATGCACCGCGGCAAGCCCCAGCAGAAAGAAGGGCAGCAACAGCACCATAAATAGCGCAAGCGGCAGGCTGCTATCGCCGCCCATGCCGCTCAGCCAGATCACCGCCGCCGCGCCAGGCAAAAAGCCATACCAGATCGGCAAGCGTGTTTCGCGCCAGAGCGGTGTTGCGGCCAAGGCCATGCCGCGACGCGTGAGCGCAGTTTGCGCCCCAATGCCGCAGATGATCAGTGCCGCCACCATCCAGCCCGCCATGGCGGGGGCCATGATGCGCGCCAATTGCTCCACCGGCATGCCGGCATCAGCAATGCCCATGCGCGCCAGGCCTTGCTTGACGGAACCAATCAAGGCGCCGTCGAAGCCGCCAGGGCTATCGGCCAGCAGCACTGCCACCAGCAGGATCACCAGCGCCGGCCAAATGCCGATCAGCGCCAGGGGCGCGGAAGCATCAAGACGGCCGCCGCGCAGCCCAGTTGCCACCATCAGCAGCGCCGGCAGCGCGAAGCCCAGCAGATAGATCAGCGCTGGCCATTCACTCGCCAGAATCAGCACCATCAAGGTGCCAACACAAAGCGCGCCAAAGGCGGAGGCGCTGCCAAAGCCAAGCCCAGCGGCAAAGATCGGCAGGGATGTCAGCCAGAAAGCGGCAAAGCCCAGCGGAAGCCCACGCATGGCCCAAAGCGCTGCGATGGCGGAAGCAATCCCACCAATCGCCGCCGCGAGCCAACGCGGATCATCCAACAGGCCGCGCCTGATTTCCATGGCTGGTCCCATGCCCCTTTCGCCGCTATCTGCTGCCTAATCCGCAATCACATACGGTAGCAGCGCCAGGAAGCGCGCGCGCTTGATGGCAATGGCCAATTCGCGCTGCTTCTTCGCTGAAACCGAGGTGATGCGCGCCGGCACGATCTTGCCGCGCTCAGACAGGAAGCGCGACAGCAACCGCACATCCTTATAGTCAATCTTCGGCGCACCATTCCCGCTGAAGGGGCAGGATTTGCGACGACGATGGAAGGGCCTGCGCGCACCCACGGCGGGGCGGCGGGCGGCGGGGATCAGATCTGCATTGTCAGACATAGCTTATTCCTCAATCCCCATGGACATATCCATTTCGTCGCGGCCGCGGGCACGGAATTCCTCGCGGTCATCGCCACGGCCGCCACCACGGCCGGAACCAAAGCGGCCAGCCGGGCGCGGGCCACGGAAGGATTTTTCGCGGTCGCGATCATCACCGCCACGCTTGGACAGCACAGCGGAAGGCGCTTCTTCAATCGCTTCCACGCGCACGGTCAGCATGCGCAGCACGTCTTCATTCAGGCCAAGCTGACGCTCGGCTTCATTCAACGCAGCGGGGGGCGTCTCAATCCCCAGAAGCATGTAATGCCCCTTGCGATTCTTCTTGATGCGGTAAGCAAGGCCGCGCAGGCCCCAATATTCGCGCTTGCGCACTTCGCCACCGCCTTCGGCGACCGTCGCGGCGACCTGGTCGGCAATGGCTTCAACCTGCTGTTGCGTGATATCATTGCGTGCGATGAACACGCATTCGTATAGCGGCATGTGATCTCCCTTTGGCTGGCTCAGCCCTGGCCCCGGAATGGGGCACGCATAGGGGCATAGCCGGGCACTTGCCTCGCACCCGGCAGGGGAGGGGGCGTAAAGCACGAAGCGGGGCTTGGGATCAAGCCCTGGCTGTCGCCTGACCCTGCTTTATGCTTAATAACACCAAGAAAACGCGGGGAGCTTCCGGATGAATCGTCGCAGCATATTGATGGGCCTGCCCTTGGCGCTGATGGCCAGCCAGGCCCGCGCGCAAGGCGCCTGGGCGCCAAGCCGCCCCGTGGTGCTGGTGGTGCCCTTTGCGCCCGGCGGCCCGAATGATCTGGTGGCGCGGCTTGTCGCACCCGCCATGCAGGCAGCCCTTGGCCAGAATGTGGTGGTGGAAAACCGCCCCGGCGCCACCGGGGCCATTGCCGCCCGCCATGTCGCGGCGCAGCCGCCCGATGGCCATACGCTGATTGTCGCCGCCAGCGGCACCATGACCATCAACCCCGCTGTCATGACTCGCCCTGGCTATGACCCAGAGAAGGATTTCGCCCCGGTCAGCTTGGCGATGTCGGTCCCCAATATGCTGGTCGTGAACAAGGATGTGCCCGCGACCACTGTGGCCGAGGTCGTGGCCTGGCTGAAGCGCGAAGCCGGCCGGGCTTCCTATTGTTCAGGCGGCGTGGGCTCCACCGAGCAATTGGGCATGGAGCTTTTCCTGAAGCGCACAGGGACCGAGGCGACGCATATCCCCTTCCCCGGCGGCGCCCCAGCCGTCACCGCCTTGATCCAAGGCCAGGTGCAGATCGGCATCCTGAATGCGGCAACCGTGCGCCCGCATGTGGTTTCAGGCGCGCTGCGCGCCATTGCCATTGCCGGCACCAAGCGCTTTTCCGGCCTGCCAGATGTGCCGACCATGGTGGAAGCTGGCCTGCCCGATGTGCTTTCCGCTTCCTGGTCCGCCTTTCTGGCCCCGGCGGGCACGCCCGCGCCGGCCATCGCCCGGCTGCATGAGGTGATCGTGGCCGCACTCCGCACGCCAGAGACCACGCAGCGCCTGACGGCAGCCGGCTTCACCATTGATGCTTCCACGCCCCAGGAATTAGGGGCCACGATTTCGGCGGAACTCGCCCGTTGGAAGCAGGTGGTGAAGGACGCCAATATCCAGATGAATTGACGCGGTTGACAAGCCGGGGCCGCGCGGCCATTCGCGCGGCCTGACCTTTTTTAACAGTAATGGACCGATCATCATGGCCTTTGCCTTCGTCTTTCCCGGCCAGGGGAGCCAGGCTGTCGGCATGGGCCGCGACCTGGCCGATGCCTTTCCTTCCGCCCGCCACGTCTTCCAGGAAGTGGATGATGCTTTGGGCCAGAAGCTGAGCAAGCTGATGTGGGAAGGCCCGCAGGAAGAATTGACGCTGACGGCCAATGCCCAGCCGGCGCTGATGGCGCATTCTCTGGCCGTGGTGCGGGCGCTTGAGGCCGAAGGCGGTTTTGGGCTTGCCGCGCGCGTGGCACTGGTGGCCGGGCATTCACTCGGCGAATACAGCGCGCTGACTGCCGCCGGCGCTTTTGATATCGCCACCGCCGCGAAGCTTTTGCGCCTGCGTGGCGAGGCCATGCAAAAGGCCACCCCCCCCGGCACTGGCGCCATGGCCGCACTTTTGGGCGCGGAGATTGATCTGGCGCAGGAAATTTGCGCCGCCGCCGCGACCAACCCCGAAACCAACAAGGCCGAGGTGGTGGAAGCCGCGAACGACAATGGCGGTGGCCAGGTGGTGATTTCCGGCGCCAAGGCGGCTGTTGAGCGCGCCATTGAAATCGCCAAGGAAAAGGGCGTGAAGCGCGCCATGCTGCTGCCGGTATCCGCACCCTTCCATTGCGCTTTGATGGCCCCCGCAGCGGATGCCATGGCGGAAGCGCTCGCCGGCGCCACCATGCAGGCGCCCGCCGTGCCCGTGGTGGCCAATGTGACCGCCGCGAAAGCGACTGACCCCGCCGAAATCCGCGATTTGCTGGTCCGCCAAGTGACCGGCACGGTGCGCTGGCGCGAATGCGTCACCTCCATGGCCGCCATGGGCTGCGATAAATTTGTCGAGGTCGGCTCGGGCAAGGTGCTGACTGGCCTCATGAAGCGCAATGCGCCGGAAGCAACCGCGCTTGCCATCGGCAATCCGGCCGAGCTTGAAGCCTTCCTGAAGACGCTATGATCATGGCCGAAATCACACTTTCGGAAATTGATGATGATCCCGCTGCCAAGGCCGCGTTGAAGGGGCTGGAAGCGTTCAATGCGCCCTTCATCGGCAGCCATGGATATAAGCCGCTGTCACTGGTCGTGCGTCGTTCTGCTGAAGCTGAACCCGTTGGCGGCGCTTTCGGCTGGTGCTGGGGCGCCTGGTATCATTTGCACTACCTGTTCTTGCCTGAGGATCTGCGTGGTGGGGGACTTGGTTCAAGCCTGCTGAGACGATTGGAGGCAGAAGCCAGCGCCAGGGGCTGCATCGGCGTCTGGCTTGATACCCTTTCCTTCCAGGCGCGGCCCTTTTACGAAAAGCACGGCTACGCGCTTTTCGGCAGTATCGAGGATCATCCGCCCGGCCATGCGCGGTATTTCCTGTTCAAACGCCTTAACCAGGGATAAGTGATATGTTTGATCTGACCGGCAAAACCGCCCTTGTCACCGGCGCCACGGGCGGCATCGGCGCGGGCGTTGCCCGTGCGCTGCACGCCCAGGGTGCGACGGTAGCCATCACCGGCCGCCGCGCCGCGGAATTGGAAGCACTCGCCGCCGAACTTGGCTCACGCGTCATTGTGGCACCGGCTGATCTTGCAGATCCGGAAGCGCCGGCGAAGCTGGTTGAGAAGATCGAAGCCGAAGCGGGCGGCTTGGATATTCTGGTGAATAATGCCGGCTTCACGCGGGATATGCTGGCGCTGCGCATGGGTGATGCGGATTGGAATGCGGTGCTGGAAGTGGATTTGACCGCGCCGTTTCGCCTGGCGCGCGCCGCTTTGCGCGGCATGATGAAAAAGCGCCAGGGGCGGATTATTTCCATCGCGTCCATCGTTGGTGTCACCGGCAATGCCGGCCAGGCGAATTACGCCGCCGCCAAGGCGGGCTTGATTGGCATGTCGAAGTCCTTGGCGCAGGAAGTGGCGACGCGCGGCGTGACGGTGAATGTGGTGGCGCCCGGCTTCGTGAAGACCGCCATGACGGACGCGCTGAATGAGGCGCAAAAAACCGCGCTGCTGACGCGCATCCCGACCCAGCGCATGGGATCGCCCGAGGATATCGCCGCCGCCGTGGTCTATCTGGCGAGCAATGAGGCCGGCTGGGTCACCGGCCAGACTTTGCATGTCAATGGCGGGATGGCGATGATCTGACGCCATGGTGGAGAAACTCAACGCCACCGAAAGGGCCGGGCTTCCGGCCACGCTGCCGGCATGGAAGCTGGTTGAAGGCCGCGATGCCATCACCCGCAGCTTCCGCTTCAAGGATTTCTCTGAAGCCTGGGGTTTTATGGCGCGCGTGGCTTTGCTCGCCGAAGCGCAGGACCATCACCCGGAATGGTTCAATGTCTGGAGCCGGGTGGAGATTACGCTATCCACCCATGACGCAAGCGGGCTTTCCGCGCGCGATGTCAGGCTGGCGCAGGCGATAGACGGGCTGCTGGCCGGCTGAATCAGTTAGTCGGCACGCTCGGCAGTGTCGGCAAGGCTGGCACTGTCGGGGCCGTGATCGGCGCCGGGCCATCCAAGATGGAGCGGTTTTGCTGCGGCGCCGGGCCATCCAAGATGGAGCGGTTTTGCTGCGACGCGCCCTTGGTCAGCAAGGCCAAGGTCAGCGCCAGGGCGAAGAAGGCCGCGCCCAGGATGGCGGTGGAACGCGTCAGCAAATTGGCCGTGCCGCGCCCGCCCATGAAGGACCCCATGCCCTGGGAAGAGCCCACGCCAAGCCCGCCGCCCTCACTCCGCTGGAGCAGGACCACGCCAATCAGCGCGAGGGTGACGAAAAGATGCAGGACGAGCAGGACGGTAATCATGGTGGCGGGCTTTTAGCCGAGGCCGTCGCGCGCGGCTAGCCCCGAAACTGGGCTGTCACAAACAAGTCGGCGTCAGACCCTGGACCACGGCCCCTGCCATCGCCATTGTGAAGGGTGAGAAAAGTCAGCAGAGGCTTGTCATGGATAGCATTTTCTTCGGGCGCCGCGCGCTTCTGGCCGGTGGGGCCGGGCTGGCGGCGGCGGCGGCAGGGCGCGGCGCGGCGGCGCAGGGGGCGCCGATCCGCATTGGGGAGCTCAATTCCTATAGCCGCATGGCGGCCTTCTGCATCCCCTATCGCAACGCCATGCAAATGGCCGCAGAGCAGATCAATGCCGCCGGCGGCGTCATGGGCGGGCGGCGGCTGGAATTCATCTTCCGCGATGATGGCGCCACACCAGGTGACGCGGTGCGCGTGGCAGAGGAATTGCTGACGCGGGAGAATGTTTCCTTCATCGCCGGCACGTTTCTTTCCAATGTCGGGTTGGCGGTGGCGGATTTCGCCAATCAGCGCAAGCGGCTGTTTTTTGCGACCGAACCGCTGAGCGACGCGATCACCATGGCGCAGGGCAATCGCTATACGTGGCGGCTGCGCCCTTCCACCTTCATGCAAACGCGCATGCTGGTGGAAGCCGCGCGCGGCAGAACACAAAAGCGCTGGGCGATTGTGGCGCCGAATTACGAATACGGCCAATCGGCGGCGGCGAATTTCAAGCGGCTGATCGGCGGCGCCATTCCGGGCGCTGAGATCATCGCCGAACAATATCCAGCGCTTGGCCGCGTGGATGCGGGTGCGACGGTGGGCGCTTTGGCGCAGGCGCGACCGGACGCGATTTTCAATGTGCTGTTTGGCCCGGACCTGACGGCCTTTGTGCGGGAAGGCAATACGCGGGGCTTGTTCGAACGCCGCTTTGTGCTTTCTCTGCTGACAGGCGAACCAGAATACATGATCCCGCTGGGCGATGAAACGCCGGAAGGTTGGGTGGTAACGGGCTACCCCTGGGAACAGGTGGAAGGTGCCGAACATCGCGCCTTTGTTGAAGCCTATCGCGCACGCTTCAATGACACGCCGCGCAAGGGCAGCCTGCTTGGCTATGTGACCGTGCAAGTGCTGGCCAATATGTTGAACCGCGCCAATAGCCTGGATAATGAGGTTTTGGTGGATACGCTGCGCGATCTTCGCACCGAAACCGTGGTTGGCAATGTGACGATGCGCGGCATTGACCAACAAGGCAGCATGGGCACCTGGGTGGGTGAAACAACACAACGCAATGGCCAGGGCACCATGCGCAATGCGCGCTATGCCGATGGGGCCGATTACATGTTCCCTGAAGAAGAAGTGCGGGCCGCGCGCCGGGCTTGAGCGTGGAATTCAGCTTTCTGCTGGTCCAGGCGCTTTCGGGCCTGGCCAGCGCATCCTCGCTATTCATCATCGCCTCGGGCCTTACGCTCGTGTTTGGCGTGACGCGCATCGTCAATTTCGCGCATGGGTCGTTTTATATGCTCGGCGCCTATGTGGCCGTGTCGATTGTGCCTTGGCTGTTGCAGATCGAAAGATCGCCGACGCTGTTCTTTGTCGGCGTGCTGATTTCCGCCTGTGTGGTGGGTGTGCTTGGTGTTGTGATGGAAATCCTGCTGCTACGCCGAATTTATAAGGTGCCGGAGCTGTTTCAATTGCTGGCAACTTTCGGCGTGGTGCTGATGGTGCAGGATGCGGTGCTGTATTTTTGGGGGCCGCTGGATATTGCCGGGCCACGCGCACCGGGGCTCCGCCATGGTGTGATGATTCTGGATCAGCGCTTTCCGGCTTATGAGCTTTTCCTGATCGCCGCAGGGCCAGTGGTACTGGGGCTTTTGTGGTTGCTGATGCATAAGACGCGCTTTGGCATTTTGCTGCGCGCTGCCACGCGCGACCGCGACATGGTGGGCGCGCTTGGCGTCAATCAGGCTTTGCTTTTCACTGGTACGCTATTCCTGGGCGCCTTTCTGGCGGGGCTGGGTGGGGCCTTGCAGATACCAAGGGTTTCCGCTTCCGCGCAGATGGATCTTTCCATCATCACCGAAGCCTTTGTGGTGACGGTGATTGGCGGCATGGGCTCCATTGGAGGTGCTTTTCTTGCCGCGCTGCTGATCGGGCAATTGCAGGCTTTCGGCGTGCTGATTTTCCCAAAAATCACGCTGGTGCTGGTTTTCCTGCTGATGGCGCTGGTGCTTGTGGTGAAGCCTTGGGGCTTGCTTGGTCGGCCAGAAAGTACGGCGGGTCATACCGCTTTGCCGGAAGGGATCATGCAGCCGCGCGGCTTTGCGGCTGCCGAGAAATTGCTTTTGCTGCTGGCGGTGCTGGCGGCGGCTTCCGTGCCGATCTTTGGCGATACCTATACGATCAAGGTCGCGACCGAGGTATTGATCTTCGCCCTTGCTGCGTTTTCGCTGAATTTCCTGGTCGGCAATGGCGGGATCGTAAGCTTCGGCCATGCCGCCTATTTCGGCCTTGGCGCCTATGCGAGTGGGCTTCTGGTGACGAAGCTCGGCATGCCCATGGAACCGGCGCTGATTGCCGCACCCTTGGCAGGCGGATTTTTTGCGGCGCTATTCGGGTTTTTCATTGTGCGCTTGCAGGGCATTTATCTGGCGATGCTGACGCTTGCTTTCGCACAAATTGCCTATGCGGTCTGCTTTCAATGGGTGGAGGTCACGGGCGGCGATAACGGCATTGTCGGTGTTTGGCCTTCGACTTGGGCCGCATCACGCAGCGCCTATCACTACATTGTGCTGGTCGCGGCAATGGCAGGCATTTTGGCGCTCCGCCATGTGATCTACGCGCCCTTTGGCGCGAGCCTGCGCGCCGCGCGAGATTCCGCGCAGCGCGCTGAGGCGATTGGCATTGATGTGCGGACCCATCGCTGGCTTGGCTTCACCATCGCCGGTGCCGCAGCAGGCTTGGCGGGTGGGCTATATGCGTTTTCGAAAGGCTCAATTGATCCGACTTTGCTTGGCATTCCCTTGTCAGTGGATTTTCTGGCGATGATCCTGCTGGGTGGTATGCAAACCGTGATGGGGCCGGTGCTGGGGGCGGCGGCTTTCCACAGCATCAAGGATATCTTCATGCCGCTCACGGATCATTGGCGCTTTTTGCTGGGCGCTTCCATCATTGCGCTGGTGCTGATTTTTCCGCGCGGGCTTGGTGGCGCTTATGCAGCGCTGCGCGCGCGGTTTTCCGGTGGCGCGCCATGACGCTGTTGATTGTGGAAAATCTCAACAAGAATTTCGGCGGCGTGGTGGCGGCACGCAACGTTAGTTTCTCGCTGGTGGCAGGGGAAATTCTTGCCATGATCGGTCCGAATGGCGCCGGTAAATCCACCAGCTTCAATATGGTGGGCGGGCAGCTGCGCCCCGATAGTGGGCGCGTGTTGCTGGCGGGGCAGGACATCACCGGCCTGCCGCCACGCGCCATTTGCCGGTTGGGCGTGGGGCGCAGCTTTCAGGTGGCGCAGACTTTTCTTTCCATGTCAGTGCTGGAAAATCTACAAATGGCGCTGATTGCCTATGCTGGCCGCACGCGCGATATGCTGGCACGCAGCAGTGCGCTATTCCGTGATGAAGCGCTTGGCTTGCTCAATCAAGTTGGCATGGCGGAAGCGGCGGCTCGGCCCATGGGGGCGCTGGCTTATGGCGATGTGAAGCGCGTGGAATTGGCAATCGCGCTTTCCGGCGCGCCGCGCCTGTTGCTCATGGATGAACCCACCGCCGGCATGGCGCCGGCTGAACGAGCCGCGTTGATGCGCCTGGTGGCTGATATTGCGCGACGTGCCGCCATTGGCGTGCTGTTCACCGAACATGACATGGATGCGGTGTTCGCCCATGCGGATCGCATCCTTGTTCTGGTGCGGGGCGAGATCATCGCCGCCGGCACGCCGGAAGAAGTGCGCGCCAATCCCGAAGTGCAGCGTGTTTACCTCGGCACCTCGGGCCTGCGCGCCGCCTTGCGCGCCAGGGCAGCGGCGCATGGCTGAGACAGTGCTTGAAGTGGAAGGCCTGCGCGCTGGCTATGGCCCGGCGGAGATTCTGTTTGGCGTTTCCTTGCGCCTTGCACGCGGAGAGGTTGCCGCGCTGATGGGCCGCAATGGCGCGGGTAAATCCACCACGCTGAAAGCGATCATGGGCCTGGTACCGCCGCGCGCCGGGCGCGTGCGCTTTGCCGGGCGTGATATTGCCGGGCTGGCGGCCTTTCGCATTGCGCGGCTTGGCTTGGGATATGTGCCGGAGGATCGGCGCATCTTCACCGATCTGACAGTGGCCGAGAATCTGGAAGTTGGTCGCCGCTCGGCAGAAGGTCGCGATCCCTGGACTCCCGAGCGTTTGTTTGAGGTTTTTCCAAACCTCGCTTCCATGCGCCATCGCCGCGCTGCCGCCATGTCCGGCGGGGAACAGCAAATGCTGGCGATTGCGCGCACGCTCATGGGCAATCCAGAAGCCGTGCTGCTGGACGAACCATCCGAAGGCTTGGCGCCCGTCATTCTGGAATTGATGGCCGAGGCTGTGCTGCGCATGAAGCGCGAAGGCATTGCCGTATTGCTTTCTGAACAGAATTTTGATTTCGCCGCGGCGGTGGCGGATCGCGCCTATGTCATTGAACGGGGCGAGATCCGCTATGAAGGCAGCATGGCAGCGCTGGATGCTGATCCAGCGCTACGCGCGCAACAATTGGCTTTGTAGCGTCCTATTTCGGCAGGTTCGCAAAAACCTCATCTACCGCAGCGCCAAAGCGCTCCACGATCATCTCCACATCCTGCGCATTCACGATGTAAGGCGGTGAGAGGATCACGTGATCGCCATGCTTGCCATCAATCGTGCCGCCCATGGGATAACACGCCAGGCCATGCGCGAAGGCCGCATGCTTGATGCGTTCATTCAATCCAAGCGCGGGATCGAAAGTGGCTTTGCTCGCGCGGTCTTGGACGAATTCCACTGCCCAGAACAGGCCACGCCCGCGGATATCACCGACATGGCGATGATTGCCGAGGCGTTCCACTAAGCCGCGTTCCAATAACGCCCCCATGGCGCGCGTATTGGCCAGCAGGTTTTCTTCCGCGATCACTTCCTGCACCGCCAGAGCCGCCGCACAAGCCACGGGATGCGCCTGATAGGTATGGCCATGCTTGAAAGTGCCTGTCCCGCGCTTCAATGTTTCCACCACGCGCCCATGCACCAGAATGCCGCCAATCGGTTGGTAACCACCACCGAGCCCCTTCGCGATCACCTGAATATCGGGCGAAACGCCTTCCTGTTCCCAGGCATGCAAAGTGCCGGTGCGGCCCATGCCGGACATCACCTCATCCAAAATCAATAGCGCGCCATGGCGATCACACACCGCACGCATGGCCTGGAAATAACCAGGCAGCGCAGTGGCGCAACCAAGCGTGGCACCCACCACGGTTTCCGCGCAAAAGGCAATCACATTGCGCGGGCCAAGGCGTTGGAATTCCGCCTCAAGCTCCGCCGCCAGGCGCGCGACGTACTCAGCATCCGTCTCATCATCACGCCGATCGCGATAGGCGAAGCAGGGCGAGACATGGCTGAAGG
>JAPLOJ010000257.1:4986-5448 GCA_026400795.1 Alphaproteobacteria bacterium | reverse complement strand
CAATGCCGAACAATCGCTGGAACTCGCCTTCCTGATCGCCGAGGAATTGAAGGCGCGGCGCGTGGCCGGCCTGACCGCACCGGCCCAGGCAGCGCAGTGAACGCGCCCAGCAGCCGGGAGGGAACAACCCTTCCGGCGGCATCCGATGTGACGGATGCGGTAATTTCCGCCCGCGCCGATAGCTATTTCAACCGCACCAAGGCGGTGGTGCAGCGCTTTGGCGACACCAAAGTCACCTATGCGGTGTTTCTGCGTCGCCCGGTGATCTCAGCGCCTCGGCTGATGCTTGATTGGTTGCGCGCCGTCGCGGCGTCTCGCGGCACCGCGTTCCAGATTGAAGTGATGCACGAAGAAGGCCAATGGGTCGGCGCGGGCGATCCCTTGCTTTATGTCAGCGGTTCCTTTGTGCAGCTGGTGGATTTGGAAACCATGCTGCTGCAAAAACTCGGCGCGGCCTGTGTT
>JAPLOJ010000257.1:0-4952 GCA_026400795.1 Alphaproteobacteria bacterium | reverse complement strand
GCCATGGAAGCGCGCCACTGCGCCGGGGCGGAAATGCAGGACATGATGGCCTATGCCGCATCCGTCGGCAGCCGTGCCGCGCAGGCGGAAGGCGCAAAGGGTTTCATCGGCAATGCCAATGACGCGACTGCGCATTGGTTCGGTACGTCAAAGGGCTATGGGACCATGCCGCATGCGCTGATCGGCTATGCCGGCAGCACGGTGCGCGCGGCCGAGATGTTCCACGAAACCTTCCCGGATGAAAACCTGACGGTGCTGGTGGATTACTTTGGGCGGGAAATATCCGATGGCCTGGCCGTGGCGCGCCGCTTCCCCGAATTGGCCGCTGCCGGGCGGCTTGCCATGCGGCTTGATACTCATGGCGGGCGCTTCCTTGAGGGCTTGGACCCCGCCGAAAGCTACGCCGTGCTGGAACGCCACGCCCCGCAGGCGACCCGCCGCTACCGGAGTGAGACGGAATTGCGCCACCTGACCGGCACCGGGGTTTCCGCCGCCGCCATCTGGCGCATGCGTGAAACCTTGGATGAGGCCGGCTTCCCACGGGTGCGGATTGTCGCTTCTTCTGGCTTTGGCGTCAGCAAATGTCGGGTCATGGCCGAAGCGCGCGCGCCGACTGATGTGGTGGGCACGGGCAGCTTCATCCCCGACACCTGGTCCGAAACCTATGCCACGGCCGATATCGTTGCCTATGATGGCGTGCCGCGCGTGAAGGTTGGCCGCGAATTCCTGCTGAAGCAGGGGGAGACCCGCCGGCGCAATGGCGGGCATGTTTAGGGCGGGCTTGATCGGGTGATTTCACCCAAGCCAGAAAACCTCTAGAAGCCCCTCATGGCCGAGACCCTGAAAATTGCCCTGGCGCAACTCAACCCCCATGAGGGCGCACTGACCGCCAATGCGGCGCTGATCCGAAAGGCCCGCGCGGAAGCCGCGAGGCTTGGCGCCGATCTTGTGGTGACGCCGGAATTCTCCATCGCCGGCTATCCACCAGAAGATTTGGTGCGCAAGCCCGCCTTCATCGCCGCCTGCGAAGCCGAAATCGCGGCCCTGGCCGCCGAGACCGCCGATGGCGGCCCCGGCCTGGTGGTGGGTGGACCTTGGCGAGAGGGTGATAAGGTCTTCAACGCACTATTCCTGCTGGAAGCCGGCCAGATCGCCGCGCGCCGTGCCAAGCATGAATTGCCGAATTACGGCGTGTTTGACGATAAGCGTGTGTTCGATGCCGGCCCCGCGCCCGGCCCCATTCCCTTTCGTGGCTTTCGCTTGGGCCTGATGATTTGTGAGGATTGGTGGTTCCCCGCCGTTTCCGAAACGCTCAGTGAAACCGGCGCGGAAATCCTGATCGCCATCAATGGTTCTCCGTTCGAGGCAGAAAAGCATCAGGCGCGGCTTGATCTGGCGGTCTCCCGCTGCGTTGAAACCGGGCTTGGCTTTGTGTTTGTCAATCAAGTCGGCGGCCAGGATGAGCTGGTGTTTGAAGGCGCATCCTTCGTGATGAATGCGGATCGTTCCCTGGCCCATGTGATGCCCATGTTCACTGAGGGGCTGCGTATCACTGAATGGCGCCGCGATGGCGGCAAGCTGGTCTGCGCCGCCGGAGAAATCGCGCCTGCCTTGCCAAGGCTGGAACAAATCTATGGCGCCATGGTGCTGGGGCTTCGTGATTACGTAAACAAGAACCGCTTCCCGGGCGTGGTGTTGGGGCTATCTGGTGGCATTGATTCCGCGATTTCGGCGGCGGTGGCTGTGGATGCGCTGGGCGCGGATCGGGTGCGAGCGGTGATGATGCCATCGCCCTATACCAGCATTGAAAGCCTGGAAGATGCTGCCGAATGCGCTCAGCTTCTTGGCATTCGCTATGAGAATATCGGCATTGGTCCGGCGATGGAGGCTTTCGCGGGGATGTTGGCGCCAGCCTTCGGCAATCGCTCGCCCGACATCACGGAAGAAAATCTGCAATCGCGCATTCGTGGTGTGACGTTGATGGCGCTGTCGAACAAGTTCGGCGATATGCTGCTGACCACCGGCAATAAGAGTGAAATGAGTACCGGCTACGCGACGATTTATGGCGATATGTGCGGTGGCTATTCCGTGCTGAAGGATGTGTACAAGACCACGGTGTTTGCCTTGTCTTGGTGGCGGAACGAAAATCAATCGGCGATTGGCCTTGGCCCCAAGGGGATGGTGATGCCTGAACGCGTCATCACCAAACCGCCCAGCGCTGAATTGAAGCCCGACCAGAAAGATCAGGACAGCCTGCCGCCTTATGAAGTGCTGGACGCCATTCTGGAAGGTCTGGTGGAAGGCGAGAAATCCGTGGATGCGCTGGTGGCAGATGGGTTTGATCGCGCTTTGGTGCTGCGGGTTTGGCGGTTGTTGGATCGTGCTGAGTATAAGCGCCGCCAGGCACCACCGGGCGTGAAGATCACGCCGCGCGCCTTTGGGCGGGATCGGCGCTACCCGATCACAAATGGCTTTACGGCACTGATTTCATGAGCGCTGAAATGGACCCCAAGCTTTTTGGTGCGGATGACCTGACGGTGCGCATCATGGATTTATCCGGCGCCAATGGCAGTGACCCGGTGGAAGAAGTGCGCGGGTTTTTGACCATTGAACACGCCAATGCCTTTGCGCGCCGCTATGTGCGGGATTCGCTTGAACGCTGCCGCGCGCCAGGGCTGGATGCAAAGGCCGTGCTGGATGCCTGGTTCGCCTTTGGCGAGGATGCGGAAGTGGTCGGTGCTGCGGAGAATGGCTGGGTGAGTGGTAGTGAATTAAAAGGTTTTGCCGAAACGCCCGTGCGTGATTCGGAAGAACGCAATTGGCGCATGCTCGACCCGCGCCGCGATGAAGAATCTGAGGACGCGGCATGAAACTCCGTTTTGCACCTTCGCCCACCGGGCTTTTGCATGTTGGCAATGCGCGTGTGGCGCTGGCCAATTGGCTGCTGGCGCGCCGCCATGGCGGGGAATTCCTGCTGCGCCTGGATGATACTGATACAGAACGTTCACGCGCGGAATATGCCGAAGCGATTGAAGAAGACCTGACCTGGCTTGGCCTGCCCTGGGATGGGCTGGTGGCGCAATCAACAAGGCTTGATCGCTATGCCTTGGCGGCTGAAAAGCTGAAGGCAGCAGGGCGGCTTTATCCGTGCTTCGAGACGGAAGAAGAACTCGCCTACAAACGCGAACGCCGCCGGCGCGAAGGCAAGCCGCCGCTCTATGATCGCGAAGCGCTAAAAATGACGACCGAGCAATTGGAACGCGCCTTGGCCAATGGCAAGCAGCCCTACTGGCGTTTCAAGCTTTCCATGCGCTCGGTTTCCTGGCGCGATCAGGTTTTGGGTGATCGCAGCGTGAAGCTTTCGGCGATATCAGACCCCGTGTTGATCCGCGCGGATGGATCGCCGCTTTATACCTTCACGTCTGTCGTGGATGATCTTGAAATGAGCATCACGCATATTGTGCGTGGAGAGGATCACGTCACCAATACCGGGATTCAGATTGATATTTTTGAAGCCCTTGGCGGCAAGCAGGGCGCGCTGGCCTTTGGCCATTTGCCGCTGCTGACGGATGCCGAAGGGGGCGCGCTGTCAAAGCGGTTGGGTTCCATTTCGCTCCGGCATTTGCGGAAAGATGGGATCGAGCCGGCGGCTTTGGTGGGGTATCTTGCGGCGCTTGGCACATCCAATGATCCGGTGGCCGGGATGCCCGCTGATCTCGCGCCCAGCTATGATCTTGGGAAGGTTTCGCAATCCACGGCGCGGTTTGATCCGCGGCATATGCTGGCGCTTAATCGCAAGCTTCTGCATGGCGTCGCCTTTGATGCGGTGAAGGACAGGCTGCCGGAAGGCGCTGATGAGGCTTTCTGGCTTGCCGTGCGGGGCAATCTGGATTTGCTGCGCGAAGCCAAGCCCTGGTTTGATGTGGTGCGCGGCACCATTGTACCGCCCGTGCTGGAAGGGGAGGAGGATTTCCTCCGCGCTGCTCTGGATGTCATGCCCGCTGAACCTTGGGACACCACCACCTGGAGTGCCTGGACCAGCGCCATTAAGGTTAGCACTGGCCGCAAGGGCAAGGCGCTATTCCTGCCCATGCGTTTGGCGCTGACGGGTGAAGAACACGGGCCTGATATCGGCACCATGCTGCCGCTCATTGGGCGGGATCGCGCGGCGCTGCGCCTCAAAATCGCAGCAGGCGGCTGAAACATGGCCGAGCTTTTCCTGCATGACAGTGCGGCGCGTACCAAACGGCGCTTTGAACCGCTCGATCCCCAGCATGTGAAGCTCTATGTCTGTGGCCCGACAGTTTATGACCTCGCGCATCTGGGCAATGCGCGCCCGGTTGTGGTGTTTGATGTGCTGGCGCGGCTGTTGCGCAGGCTTTATCCGCGCGTGACCTATGCGGGCAACATCACAGATGTGGATGACAAGATCAATGCGCGCGCGCGCGAAAGCGGTGAGCCCATCGCCGCCATCACCGCGCGCACGACTGCCGATTTCCACGCCGATATGGCCGCCCTTGGCGCGCTGCCGCCGGATGTGGAACCGCGCGCCACCGGCCATATCGCGGAAATGATCGCGCTGATCGAACGCCTGATCGCCAATGGCCATGCCTATGCGGCGGATGGGCATGTGCTGTTCTCGGTGCCGTCCTTTGCCAATTACGGCAAGCTGTCGGGCCGATCACCCGATGAATTGCTGGCCGGCGCACGGGTGGATGTCGCGCCCTATAAGCGCGATGCTGGTGATTTCGTGCTGTGGAAGCCAAGCGATGCCGAGACACCTGGCTGGCATAGCCCCTGGGGTCGCGGGCGGCCTGGCTGGCATATTGAATGCTCCGCCATGTCCTGGAAGCATCTTGGCGAAAGCTTCGATATTCATGGTGGCGGTCATGATTTGATTTTCCCGCATCATGAAAACGAAGTTGCGCAATCGGTCTGCGCTTTCCCCGGTG
>JAPLOJ010000338.1 GCA_026400795.1 Alphaproteobacteria bacterium | reverse complement strand
TTTCTTCAACCTTTAGCCTACACGATGGGAGTCGGTAGGGAAACCACGGCGGCGACTATCACTGGCAGCACGAACCCTGCAGCCTACACGATGGGAGTCGGTAGGGAAACCACGGCTCGGCTACTGCATCACTGAGGCTGGCCGCAAGCCTACACGATGGGAGTCGGTAGGGAAACCACGGCCAAACCCAAGCCGGCGCACAGACCTGATCGAGCCTACACGATGGGAGTCGGTAGGGAAACCACGGCAGAATCAGCTTGACTTTTTGGCAGGGCGCGCCCGACAAGTGGTAGGGGGAGAAGAAAAACAAATCGTGAACCTACCCCAACTCACCCCTTCTTGAAAAACGCCTCCGCCGCGGTACGCTGTGCATCCCGCACACCAATCGCTGCCTCGGCACGGCTGATTTCGGTCTGCAACGCCTCGATATATTCCCTCAGCTGCGCCACATCCCAGCCGTCAAAGACCATGGGTTGGAAGCGTGGCGCGCGCCGGGGGCGGTCTTCTTCCTCGATCGGGGCCATTTTTTCTCCTTCCGGGCGCGGGCAGGTTTTGACCCTGGCCGCGCCTCTCTCTATAGGAACCGAAACAAGGCGGGGGTTGCTCTCGCCCGCCCGCCCTCTGAGGTTATGCCATGAACCAGCCCTTGATGCCCAAGGCCACCGCCGTGTGGCTGATTGACAAGACCGCGCTCACTTTTGACCAGATCGCCGAATTCGTCGCCATGCACCCGCTTGAAATCCAGGCCATCGCCGATGGCGAGGTGGCGCAGGGGATCATCGGCTATGACCCGATCTCCAATGGTCAATTGACGCGCGAAGAAATCCAACGCTGTGAAGCGGATAGTGAAGCGCGGCTGCAAATGGCCCGCCAGGTCAGCCATTTGCCGAAATCCAAGGCCAAGGGCGGGCGTTATACGCCCGTTTCCAAGCGCAATGACCGGCCGGATGCGATTGCCTGGCTGCTCCGCAATTTCCCGCAGGTGTCGGAAGCCACCATTGTGAAGCTGCTTGGCACCACCAAGGAAACCATCGCCAAGGTGCGCGACAGGACCCATTGGAACAGCGCGAATATCAAGCCGCGCGATCCCGTGATTCTGGGGCTTTGCACGCAGGGCGAGCTTAACGCCGCGGTCGGCGCACTGGCCGCTGTGGAAGCGCAGGCCGCAGAAGGGGCTGCGGCCTGAGGGTTAGTGCGGTTTTCCTGAACGGAGCCGCTCCATCTCTTCCTTCAGCCTTAGCTTTTCACGCTTCAATCGGGCGAGGGTCTCAGCATCAGGTCTCGGTCGCTGGTCTTCTTCGAAAATGCGCGCCTCAAGCGCGGCGTGACGGTTATTGAGGGAAGCGATCCGGGCATCCAAGCGCATACCGAAGCATCCTTTGCTGTGATGCAACCCGGGCGGTTGGCCCTGTCCCGGGCAGCCAGGACATGCTAACCCAACTTGCGCTTAAAAAGCATCAACAGATTTCGACCTGGCCCCGCGATGATCGCTGACCGAGAAGCCCTGCTCCGCCGCCTGCATGAACTCCGTACCGAGCACCGGGATTTGGATACCGTGATCGCGCGGCTGGATAGCAGCCCGGTGGACCAATTGCAGTTGCAGCGGCTGAAAAAACGCAAGCTGAAGCTGAAGGACGAAATCTCCTGGCTCGATAGCCAGCTTTTGCCCGATATCATCGCCTGAGGGGGCTGGATATGGCCGAGACAACGCTTGTTGGCGTAATCATGGGTAGCCGTTCGGATTGGGAAACGCTGCGCCATACTGCTGAAACCCTTGAAAAACTGGGCATTGCGCATGAAACCCGCGTGGTTTCCGCGCATCGCACGCCAGAACGCTTGTTTGATTACGCGAAGCAAGCGGCGGGGCGGGGGCTCAAGGTGATTATCGCCGGCGCTGGCGGGGCAGCGCACCTGCCAGGCATGGCCGCTTCCATGACGCATCTGCCCGTGCTGGGCGTGCCGGTGCAAAGCGCCGCCTTGGCCGGGGTGGATAGTCTGCTGTCCATTGTGCAGATGCCGGCGGGCGTGCCGGTCGGCACACTCGCCATCGGGCGCGCGGGGGCAGTGAATGCGGCTTTGCTCGCGGCCTCCATCCTTGCCTTGAATGATGCAGCGCTGGCCACGCGCCTGATCGCCTGGCGCGCCGCCCAGACCGAAAGCGTGCCGGAGAGCCCGGTATGACCCCTCTGCCGCCCGGCGCCATGCTGGGCATTCTGGGCGGCGGGCAGCTTGGGCGCATGTCTGCCATGGCGGCGGCGCGGCTTGGCTATCGCTGCCATATCTATGCCCCCGGCGCGGATGAACCCGGCATGCAGGTAGCCGCGGCGCGCACCGTCGCTGCCTATGAAGACCATGAGGCCTTGGCCCGCTTCGCCGATCAGGTGGATGTCGTCACCTTCGAATTCGAAAATGTCCCGGCCAAGACAGTGGAAATCCTCTCCCGCCGCGTGACCTGCCGACCTGGCGAAAAGGCGCTTGGCATTTGCCAGGATCGCTTGCAGGAAAAGGCGTTTCTGGAAGGGATCGGCGTGCCCGTGGCACCCTGGCGCGCGGTGCGCACCGAAGCCGAATTGCAGACAGCGGTGGCTGAACTTGGCCTGCCTTCCGTCCTGAAGACCACCCGCCTTGGCTATGATGGGCGCGGCCAGGCAGTGCTGCGGCACCCGGATGATCTGGCGGCAGCCTGGGCCAGATTGGCGCCGCGCCCGCTGATCCTGGAAGGCTTTGTGCCCTTCACTTTGGAGCTTTCGGCGATTGCGGCGCGCGGGGCGGATGGTGCGCTCGCGGTGTTTGACGCGACCGAAAACGCGCATCGCCATCACATTCTGGATATCAGCTTCGCGCCGGCGCGCGTGGCACCCGAAATTGCCGCTGCCGCGAGGGAACATGTCGCCGCCGTGGCGCGTGGGCTTGATCTGGTGGGGTTGGTGGCTTTGGAGATGTTCTTGCTGCCCGACGGTCGGCTCATCGGCAATGAAATCGCCCCCAGGCCGCATAATTCCGGGCATTGGACCATGGATGCCTGCACCGCTTCCCAATTCGAACAGCATATCCGCGCCGTGGTCGGCCTTCCCTTGGGCGTGCCTGACCGTCACCATGATGCGGTGATGCGCAACCTGATCGGGCCGGAAGGCATGGCGGCCTGGCCGGGGCTGCAAGGGCAGGCCGGGATTGCACCACATCTCTATGGCAAGGCGGAAGCCCGGCCAGGGCGGAAAATGGGCCATGCGAACCGGCTTTTGCCGCTTGGGGCACTGTCCAGCATGGATGATACTGCCGCGCTTGGACCGCTGGCGTCGTTTGTGGCATAGATTTGTGACTAATCGAAGGCTCTGGTCTTCTTCTGTTAAGAAAGCGCCGTTAGGGTGATTTGCATGAATTCTGTTCGAGCCCTTGGTAGGATTGTCCCAGCCGCCACCCTGATCATGGGGCTTGGCGCAGCCATGCCCGCGCGCGCCCAGTTCATTGAAGGGCCGTATGTGGCGGGCGCGCTTGGCGTGAATTCTCTGGATGACGCGAAATTTCGCCTGGATAGCAGCCTCAACCAGGGCATGACGGCGCTTGGTCAGCCTAATGGGGGCCAGCTGGGGTTTGAGTTAGGGGGCGTTGGTTTGCTCAGCCTCGGCTGGGGGTTCAGCAATGGGATCCGGCTTGAGTTGGAAGGCAACTATCGCAGCAATGAGGTGGATAGCGCCAATGGTGCCGCTGGCCTTGCCAGCCCCGGGGCGCATGGCGGGCGGCAGGATAGCTACGGCGCCATGGGCAATGCGCTGGTGGATCTGGTCCGCATTGGGCCCTTCCTGCCCTATGTCGGGATTGGTGCGGGGTATCTTGTCACCAGCTTCAATGACCTGAATGGCCGGCCCGGCAATGGCAGCTTGCGGCTGCGCGGTGATGATACAGGCGGTGCCTTTGCGCTGCAGGGCATAGTGGGCATTGGCTTTGCGATTGACCAGGTGCCGGGGCTGACGTTGACGGCTGAGTATCGTTACTTGGAAAGCCTGGGGCCGAGCATCCCGGTCAGCTACGTCAATGCTGCGGGCACCACAGTGCTGTCAGGCAAGGCAGATACGGAAAGCCGCAACCAATCCTTCCTGCTTGGCCTGCGCTATGCCTTCAATGCGCCGGGTGTTGCACCCGCCGCCGTGGCTGCACCCGCTGCAGTGCGGAGCTTCCTGGTTTTCTTTGACTGGAACCGCGCTGATCTGACCGCCCGCGCCCGCCAGATTATCGGCGAAGCAGCGGAAGCGGCCCGCGCCCAGCCTGCACGCATTGAATTGGCAGGCCATGCGGATCGCACCGGCACGCCGCAATATAATCAGGCGCTGTCGCGCCGCCGCGCTGAAACTGTCGCGGAAGAACTGATCAGGCGCGGCATTGCGCGCCAGGATATCAGCATCACCGCCTTGGGTGAAACGCAGCCCTTGGTTGCAACGGCAGATGGCGTGCGTGAACCGCAAAACCGGCGCGTGGAAATTATCCTGAAATAATCGCGGGTTTAGGGCTGGCGTTACGCAATTGGCGCAGCACCATGGCGCCCGCCACCGCAAGTCCGCCTAGCGTGCCGATAACCCCTGCTGCATTCAGCGCAAAATTCTGCCCGAAGGCAGCCGGCAAAGGCCCCGCCAGCGCATAGCCAAGGGCGCCAAGCGCCGCCCCAAGCGCCGCCCCACCAAGCACCTGCGCGCGATAGGAATCCGTCAGCAAGCGTATCGCCGCCGCGGGGCACACCAGCATCGCCACCACCAGAATACTGCCCACCGCTTCAAAAGCCGCGACCGCCGCTGCTGCCACCATCAAATTCAGTGCCAATTCCAAACCACGTGCCGGCAGGCCGATGGCGGCGGCGTAATCTGGGTCAAAACACAGCAAATGCAAAGGCCGCCAGAGCAGCGCGACCAGCCCCGCCAGCACCACCGCCACCGCCGCCAGCAGAAATAATTGGCGCGGCAAGGCGGCCAGCGCCACCGGGTCAAGCAGTGATGCAAAACCCTGCGCTTCCAGCCAGACCACGCTTTCAAGTTGACCGAACAGGACACAATCAAGATCAAGATCAACGCTGCGCGCGCCGGTCGCTTCCATCAGCATCAGGCCGAGCGCGAAGAAGCTGGTGAATACCGCACCCGTGGCCGCGCCCGATTCCAACCGCGCCACGCGCCGCACCAGGCCAATCACGAATACCGCCAAAAGGGCGGCCGCCAGCGCGCCCAACAGCATGGGCAAGCCCGCCCGTGCTCCAGTGATTGCAAAGCCCGCGATAATGCCAGGCAGCACCGCATGGGATAGCGCATCACCCAAAAGACTATCCCGCCTCAGCAACAAAAACGAACCAAGCAGGCCGCAACTCCCACAGGCGAGAATCGCCGCAAGCAGCGCCGGTAGATCGAGCCTGAAGAAATCCTCCGTTGTCACGTTTTTGGACCTAAAGCGTGCGGCGAAGCGGGCAAGGCAGAAGGCTCCGCCAACAACCGTGTCGCCATTTCCGCCGGCAGCCCATGTTCCACCAAATCCGCCAACCGATCCGCGCCCGCGATATCGGTCGCGCCAAGGCCCAGCAGATGCAGTTCCACCGCGCGATGCGCGCGCACGGCGCGCCGTGCGGCAGCGGCGCCGCGCGGTGTCAGGTGAATTTCCCGATCCGCCCGCGCCACCAGCCCGCGCAGCGCAAGCCAAAGCGCAAGGCGCGACGCATAAGTTTCAGTCCAGCCGCGCGCCGCCGCCAAGGCCGCAATCGGTGTCCAACGATCCCCTGCCATGCCAGGGCCGGCGCCGGCGGC
The DNA here is from genome assembly GCA_026400795.1 of Alphaproteobacteria bacterium. Taxonomy (GTDB): domain Bacteria; phylum Pseudomonadota; class Alphaproteobacteria; order Acetobacterales; family Acetobacteraceae; genus Neoroseomonas. Next base: position 7,402 of record JAPLOJ010000338.1, on the reverse strand, counting down.
TTCCTGCGCTTCCCATGCGGCGCGCAGGAAATGCGATTCGGTCGCGGCAATGCGCCGATGCGCGCGGCGCCAGGCTTCCGGCAGCAAGCCTCGTTCCGGCGCCAGCAGCAGCGCGAGCGTGAAGAATATCGCGCCCGCCAGCACCACCGCCGCGCCGGTTGGCCATTCCGGTTCAAAGGCGGAAGCCGCCGCGCCCAAAGCCCCGGCAAGCGCGCCGAGCAAGGCGGAGACCAGCAGTAGCACTGGCAAGCGATGTGTGAGCAAGCGCGCCGTTGCCGCCGGCAAAATCAGCAAGGCCACCACCAGCACGAGCCCCACCGCCTGCAAGCCCGCCACCGCTACAATCACAATCAGCCCGAGCAAAGCCAAATCCGTGCGCGCGACCGAAAGCCCCATGACACGCGCATAGTCAGGGTCAAAACACGCGGCGCGCAGGCGTTGGAACAGCACCAGGCAGATCAGCACGCAGAAGCCCGCTATGCCGCCAGCCCAAAGTGCATCTTCCGCGCGCATCGCCGCTGCCTGGCCCAGGATGAATTTGCCAAGCCCCGCCTGCGCTGCCTGCGGCATGGTCTGCACATGCGACAGCAGGGCGACGCCGAGTGCATAAAAGCTCGACAACACAATCGCGATGGCGGCGTCTTCGCGAATGCGCCCGCCGCGCGTCAGTGCTTGCACTGCAAGCACGCCCAGCACACCCGCCACCAGCGCCCCCGCGAGCAAGGGGGGCAGCGCGCGCGGATTACCGCCAAGTGTGGCGACAATCATGGCCGCCAGCACCACACCGGGCAAAGCCGCATGGCCAACCGCATCGGCCATCAGCGCGCGCCCGCGCAGCAGCGCGAAAGCGCCGACCGTGCCGCAGGCAAGCCCAAGCAAGGCACAACCCGCCAGCACCACCAGCGTGTTATAGCCAAGGATCACTGCAAGCCGCCTTCCGCGACGGCCTGTTCCAGCACATTCAGCCGCCCGCCATAGGCGCGCGCAATCGCATCCGGTGTGAAGGCGGATTTCACAGCGCCGGCGGCGACCGCGCGGCCATTCAGCAGCAATACCTGATCGAAATAGGAAGGCACGGTTGAAAGATCATGATGCACGGCGATCACGCTGCGCCCTGTTGCTACCACGCGGCGCAGCACGGCGATGATGGCCTGTTCCGTTGCCGCATCAACCGCGGCGAAGGGTTCATCCATCAAGTATAGGTCAGCATCCTGCGCCAGCGCACGCGCCAAAAACACACGCTGCTGTTGCCCGCCCGACAAACGCCCGATTTGCCGATCAGCAAGATCAGCAAGCCCCACCTGATCCAGCGCTCCGCGTGCTGCTTCCCGTTCCGCCTTCGGCACGCGGCCCCACCAGCGCATGCGCGGATAGCGCGACATGCAAACGACATCGAGTGCGGTTGCCGGAAAATCCCAATCCACTGAAGCGCGTTGCGGCAGATAGCCAACCCGATTGCGCACCTCATCCAAGCTGCGACCAAAAAACCGCGCCTCACCGGCGATACTCGGGATCAACCCAAGTGCTGCGCGGAGTAGCGTGGATTTGCCCGCGCCATTTGGCCCCACAATCGCCGTCAACCCTGGTACCGCCTGCCAGGTGATGTCCCACAGCACTGTCTTGTCGCCATAAGCAACGGTCAGGTGCGTAATCGCAAGCGGCGCTGGTGTTGTCGTGCTCTGGCTCATGAAGCGGCAAGCCTGCCCAGCATGCCGCGTGCCGGCGCCTCGCCACCAAGCGCGCGGGCGATGGTGGTGAAGTTGTGGTCCAGCATGCCGTGATAGGTGCCCTCATAAGTGCCAGGCTTGCCCATGGAGTCGGAGAATAGCGTGCCGCCCAAAGCCACACGCTGGCCGCGCGCGCCGGCCCCTTCAATCAGCGCCCGCACCGCGCGATCGGGGACCGAGCTTTCGGCGAAGACCGCCGGGATGCGCCTTTCAACCAGGCCGCGCACCAGCGCTTCAATGCGCGCCAGATTGGCTTCCGATTCGGTGGAAAGCCCCTGGATGCTGTCCACTTCCAGCCTGTAACGCGCGGCGAAATAGCCGAAAGCGTCATGCGCCGTGACCAGCAGACGCTGGCGCGGCGGAATGCTCGCCATCACCCGCGCGCCATATTCATGCAGGGCGGCAAGCCGGGTGCGCAGCGCGGCAAGGTTGGCAGCAAAGACGCTGGCTTGATCGGGGATCAGGCGGGAAAGCCCCTCGGAAATACTGCCCGCGGCCTCAGCCCAAAGCACCGGGTCCATCCAGACATGCGGGTCGGCCGCGTCCGGATATTCCGGATTGGCGCGCAGTTTTGAGCGCGGCAGGCTTTCGGCCACCAACACCACCGGCTTGCCATTGGCGGCAGCGCGCGCCAGCACATCACCCATGCGGCCTTCCAGCCGATGACCATTCGCAAACAGGATATCGGCGGCCAGCAAGCGGGCGATATCAGCCCGCGTCGGGCGGAACAGATGCGGGTCCACCCCCTCATTGATTAGGGTTTCCGCCCGGATGCCGCCCCCGCCAATGTCGCGGACCAGATCGCCCACCATGCCAACGGTCGCCAGCGCGCGCGGCGGGGGGCGGTTCTGGGCCAGCGCGGGGATGGGCGTCAGCGCAAAAAGCCCGAGGCTGCGGCGTGTAATGGCTGAACACCTGTTCACTTCTGCATATATTCCTTGTTTTTCAGATACTTATTCTGTGGATTATCTTGGCCCTGCGGCCCCCGCCGTCAAGCCCTTTTATAGGGGCGGCCTTGCCTAACCCAAGGCCTCGGCGCCATGTTGCGCCTGGAACAGGGGCGATGATCCCATGCGCGGGCGCTTTCGGATTGGCGATGATATGGTGGTGGAATTGGCCGAAATCTTTCGGCTGATGAGCGACCCCACACGCCGCAAGATCATCCTGGCCTGCCGGGACGCGCCGGCGGCGGTGAATGAAATGGCGGAAAAGCTCGGTATTTCCGCCTCCCTCGTCTCGCATCATTTGCGGCTGTTGCGCGCGGCGCGATTGTTACAAGCGGATCGGCGCGGGCGGCAGGTTTTTTACGTGGTGGGCGATGAGCATATCCGTTCCATGCTGGCGGATATGGTTGACCACATCAGCGAGGAAGAAGCGGCCGAGGGCGATGCCTGAGGCGGTGGGTGGCGGTTTATACCGCTTTTCTGCATTCCCGCCCTTGTGCGGTGCGGGAGCGCCGATTATGGTCCGGCCTCAATCGGGACTTTGGGGCTTAGGCCCCTGGTAAATCGAAGGTTAATATCTTGAAACGGCGTGATTTTCACGACCGATAAGGGATGGGTTGATGAAGGTTTTCATGGCAAAGTGCCGCGCATTCGGCCTGGGTAAGCTTATGGCCGGCGTGGCCGCTTTGGCGATGGGTTTGGTACTGGCGGTACCTGCCTTGGCAGAGAGCATGGTTGGTGCGCCGGCCCCTTGGGGCATGGGCTTGCAGCCCTCCGGCGGGGTGATCAAGGAACGCATCTCGTCCTTCAACAGCATGGTCTTTTGGATCATTACGGTGATCACGATTTTCGTGCTGATCCTGCTGGCTTATTGCGTGTGGCGCTTCCGCGAAGAACGCAACCCGGTCCCGTCCACGACCAGCCATCACACGGGCTTGGAAATCGCCTGGACCGTGATCCCAGTGCTGATCCTGCTGGTGATTGCCATCCCATCCTTCCGCTTGCTCTATTTCCAGGATCGCGCGGTGGATGCGGATATGACGATCACCGTGCAGGGCCGTCAGTGGTACTGGAATTACACCTATGCGGACCATGGGAACTTCACCTTCGACAGCTACCCGATCCAGGAAGCCGATCTGAAGCCGGGCCAGATTTTTAAGCTTTCGGTTGATAACGAACTGGTGATCCCGGTTGGGGCCAGTATCCGCGTGCTGACCACGGGGCATGATGTGATCCATTCCTTCTTTGTGCCGGCGCTTGGTATCCAGAAATACACCATCCCGGGCCGTACGCTGGAAACCTGGATGCGCGCGGATCGCCCCGGTATTTTCTACGGGCAGTGCAATCAGATTTGCGGCACGAATCACTGGTTCATGCCGATTGCCGTGCGCGCCGTGCCGCGCGCCGAATTCGACACCTGGGTTGCCGATGCGCAAAAGCGCTTTGCCCAGGCTGATGGTAGCGCGCCGGTAATTGCCGCCGCGCCCGCTTCTCAGGATTCACTTCAGATCGCGGAGGCCCGCCGGTAAGGCGCGGCTCAGGGAAGAAAAACATGGCAAACCCTTCGTACGCCCATCACGACGATCATCACGATCACAAGCCGGGCTTTGTGTCCCGCTGGTTCTTTTCAACGAACCACAAGGATATCGGCACGCTCTACATCATCTTCTCGCTGGTTGCGGCGGTGGTGGGGATTGGCATTTCGCTCCTGATGCGTCTGGAGTTGATGTATCCTGGCATGCAGATTTTCTCTGATGGCCAGATGTGGAATGCCTATATCTCGGCCCATGGCCTGATCATGGTGTTCTTCGTGGTCATGCCCGCGCTGATTGGTGGCTTCGGCAATTGGTTCGTGCCGATCATGATCGGGGCGCCGGATATGGCCTTCCCGCGCATGAACAACATCTCCTTTTGGTTGCTGGTGCCGGCCTTCATGCTGCTGGCAGCAAGCCTTTTCGTGGGTGAAGGTCCGGGCGCGGGCTGGACGATCTATCCGCCACTGTCAGACAGCACCTTCCATTCCGGCCCTGCGATGGATTTGGCGTTGTTTTCGCTGCACCTGGCGGGCGCTTCTTCCATCATGGGCGCGGCCAACTTGGTTACGGCCTTCCTGCTGCTGTTGGCGGTGCCGGTGCTGGCGGGTGCGATCACCATGCTGATCACGGACCGCAATTTCGGCACGGCCTTCTTTCGCCCTGAAGGCGGTGGTGACCCGGTGCTGTTCCAGCATCTGTTCTGGTTCTTTGGCCATCCGGAAGTCTACATCATGATCTTGCCGGGCTTCGGCATTATCAGCCACATCATTTCGACCTTCATCCTGATCCTGCCGGGCTTCGGCATGATCAGCCACATCGTCTCGACCTTCTCGAAGAAGCCGGTGTTCGGCTATCTCGGCATGGCCTACGCCATGGTCGCCATCGGCGGCATCGGCTTCGTCGTGTGGGCACACCACATGTTCACGGTCGGGCTGTCGCTGCAGACGCAGTCCTACTTCGTCTTCGCCACCATGGTCATCGCCGTGCCGACGGGCGTGAAGATCTTCTCCTGGATCGCGACCATGTGGGGCGGTTCGATGCGGCTTGATACGCCGATGCTATTTGCCATTGGCTTCATCTTCCTGTTCACCGTTGGTGGCGTGACCGGCGTGGTGCTGGCCAATGCGGGCATCGATCAGGTGCTGCACAACACCTATTATGTGGTGGCGCATTTCCATTACGTGCTGTCGCTGGGTGCGGTGTTTTCGATCTATGCGGGCTTCTATTACTGGATCGGCAAGATGTGCGGCCGGCAATATCCGGAAACGCTGGGCAAGGTGCATTTCTGGATGACCTTTATTGGCGTGAACCTGACCTTCTTCCCGATGCATTTTTCGGGCAATCAGGGCATGCCGCGCCGCTATCCGGATTATCCGGAAGCCTTCTGGGGGTGGAACTACGTCGCTTCGATTGGTTCGCTGATCTCGGTGGCGTCCTTCCTGTTCTTCTTCTACATCGTCTGGGTGACGCTGCGTTCGGGCGCCAAGGCTGCGGCCAATCCCTGGGGTGCAGGTGCGACGACTTTGGAATGGCAAGTTGCCTCGCCGCCGCCCTTCCACACTTTTGAGGAAATTCCTCGCATGCGCTAAGGCTGCGAGGCCTATGGGGTAACGATGAGCGATTCAGTCATCGAAAACGGCAAGGGGGGCGCGGCCCCCCTTCCTGTTTCCTACAATATCTCGGAAGTGAGCGATTGGGTTGCGCTGCTGAAGCCGCGCGTCATGTCGCTTGTGGTGTTTAGCGCCGTCGCGGGGCTGCTGGTGGCGCCGGGGTATTTGAATCCCGTGCTGGCCGTCATTGCCATTCTCTGCATCGCGGTGGCGGCGGGTGCCTCGGGCGCCATCAATATGTGGTATGATCGCGACATTGATGCGGTGATGCGCCGCACAGCGCGCCGGCCCATCCCCGCCGGGCGCATCGCGCCTGATGCTGCGCTTGCCTTTGGTATTCTGCTTGGCGTCGGTTCTGTCGTGGTGATGGCTTTCGCCACGAATTATTTGGCCGCCGCCGTGCTGGCCTTCTCCATCCTGTTCTACGTGGTGGTCTACACCATGTGGCTGAAGCGCCGTACGTCCCAGAACATCGTTATTGGCGGTGCCGCGGGCGCCTTTCCGCCGCTGATCGGCTGGGCCGCGGTGACGGGCGACATCACGCTGGTGCCGATTATTCTTTTCGCCATCATCTTCATCTGGACGCCGCCGCATTTCTGGGCGCTGTCGCTTTGGGCGCATGAGGATTACGCCAAGGCCGGCGTACCCATGCTGCCCGTGACCGCCGGCGCGCGCGAAACCCGCAAACAAATCCTGGTCTATACGCTGGCGCTGGCGCCGCTTGGCATGGCGCCCTGGCTGATCGGCTTTTCCGGTCCGGTCTATGGCGGGATTGCCGCGCTGCTCGGTTTGAATTTCATCCGCCACGCTGTCGCCGTATTGCGGGAGTCGCAGGATGAGACGGGCCGTAGCCTGGAAGGCGACAAGGCGGCCAAGAAATGCTTTCGCTTTTCGCTGACCTATCTTTTCGCGCTTTTCGCTGTGCTGGCTGCTGAAAAGCTGATCCTTTCGCCATGACCCCGGAAGAGCGCGCGATTTTCGAAAAACGCCGTCGCGGCCGTAATATTGCGCTGATGCTGCTACTGGTCGGTCTTTCGGTGCTGTTCTATTTCATCGGCATCGCGCGCCTGCTGCGGTCTTGAGCAGCGGCGCGGGGCTTCCCAGATAAACGCTATGGATCAGGAAGTACAAAAGACAAATCTCGCGCGGCGCAATCGCCGCACCGGCCTGGCCGCAGCGGGGATTGTGACCTTCATGGTTGGGCTTTCTTTTGCCGCCGTGCCGCTTTACGATCTGTTCTGTCGGGTTACTGGCTTTGGCGGCACCACGCAGCGCAGCGCCGCGGCACCTGGTGCCGTGGGTGATCGGCCAATCACCATCCGCTTCAACGCGACCACGCACCCCAACCTGCCTTGGCGCTTCACCCCCGAACAGCCAAGCGTGACGCTGCGCCTGGGTGAAGAAGGTCTCGCCTTCTATTCCGCGACGAATCGGTCGGAAACACCGGTCACGGGCGTTTCGACCTATAACGTGACGCCGGAGAAGGTCGGGCGCTATTTCCACAAGATCGCCTGCTTCTGCTTCGATGAGCAGACCCTGACCCCCGGTGAGCGTGTGGATATGCCCGTCACCTTCTGGGTGGACCC
>JAPLOJ010000152.1 GCA_026400795.1 Alphaproteobacteria bacterium | reverse complement strand
GGATGGAAACGCTATCTGGTTCATTGGCAGCCACGCGATGGCGTTGGCGCATCAGGGCGCGGATGGCTTCTTCCGCCGCGGCCATATTCTCACCTTCATGGACCTTGACGGAAATCACACCCACCTGGCGCGCATTGGCGCGCGATGCGCCCATCACGCTGCGTCGTGCGGTCCAATAGGGCACGAAAACCGTATCATCCTGATCCTGACCCATGGGATTCTGGCCCTTGCGCGCCATGACGCCAATCACCTCAAAAGGGGTTTGGCGGATGCGAATTTCACGCCCCACAGGGTCCTCTTCGGCGAACAGCATCTCGGCCACTGTGGCGCCCAGGATCACCACCTTGCGCCCGCCGGCAGCTTCTTCTGGGGAAAATAAGCGCCCGCCATCGGCCACCCATTCATGGGCGATGAAGTAAGCCGGTTCGGTCGCCAGCACGGTGGTGGACCAGTTCTGATTGCCCGCCACAACTTGAAAGGTCTGGCGAATGGACCCGGCCGCCACCTGCACTTCCGGAATCTCGCGCGCAATCGCCACCGCATCATCCCAAGCAAGGTTGGAACGCCCGCCCGCACCAAGCCGCACGCCCCCCATGGTAGCACTGCCGCCCCAGACGATCAGCAGATTGGCACCGAGAGACTGTATCTGCGCCAGCACTTGCCGCCGCGCGCCTTCACCCACCGCCACTGTCGCAATTACCGCCGCCACACCAATGAAAATACCAAGCGCCGTCAGGATGGAGCGCAGCAGATTAGCCGAAAGCGCCGATAACGCGCCGCGCAAAGCTTCCAGTACATCAATGCCGCGCCTGGCAGCGGTAGTGATGGGTGGCAGAAGCGCATTCATGCCGCTGCATCCGCCTCAGACAGCGCGGCAAGTGCCTCTTCGGCATTGGCGGCGCGTTGCGTTTCATCCGCAATCAACCGCCCATCACGAAAGCGCAGCACGCGTTCGGCAAAGCGCGCAACATCGGGATCATGCGTCACCATCAGAATGCCGACACCGTCGCGATTGAGCGCCTGAAACAGCGCCATGATGGAAAGCCCGGTACGCGTATCCAAAGCGCCAGTGGGCTCATCCGCCAGGATCAGATCAGGGCTGCCGACAATGGCGCGCGCAATCGCCACGCGCTGCTGCTGGCCGCCGGAAAGCTGCGTGGGGCGATGATGCATGCGATCCGCCAAACCCACCGCCGCCAGCGCTGCCGCCGCGCGTTCGCGCCTGAGCCGCTTTGGCATGCCGCGATAAATCAGCGGCAATTCCACATTGGCCAGTGCATCCGCACGTGGCAGCAGATTGAAGGATTGAAAGACAAAACCAAGCCGCCGGCTGCGGAGATCAGCAAGCCGATCATGGGACAGTGCCCCCACATCTTCACCCATCAGGCGGTAGCTGCCGCGTGTCGGCCGATCAAGGCAGCCCATCAGATTGAGGAAGGTGGATTTACCGGAACCCGATGGTCCCATGGCGGCAACGAAACGCCCGGGTGTGATGGAAAGCGTCACATCCTGCAGCGCAGCCACCACGCCCTCACCGGCTGGGTAATGCTTGGTGAGGCCGGTGGTTTCAATCAAAGCCGTCATGGCATCAGAAAAGCCGCCTTGCGCCGGAAGCCGCGGCGGCGCCAGCGCGTTCCTGGCCGATGATCACCGCCGCGCCTTCGGCGATATCACCGCTGATTATTTCCGTGACACTGCCGTCAGAAAGGCCAATACGCAGTTGCACGGCGCGCGGTGGTGCATCGCCTTCCTGCACCCAAACCGTGCCTGCCTGGCCTGTCGCAGCATTCCCACGCAGCGCGGCAAGGCGCGCGCGTTGATCCGGGGTCAGCACCGCATTCAAACGCGCAATCAGGCGCTGACGAGCGGCTTGCGCCTGTTGCCGCCGGGCATCGGGGTCCTGCGGCAAGGCGGCCATACGGCTGCGCATTTCCGCACGCGCGGCCTCGATTTCATTGCGCTGCGCCTCGGTCAAGTCCGTGAGCTGCGCCAGCGCCTGATCCATTTGCTGCCCGCCGCCTTGTGCTTGCGTGGCGCCGCCTGAAGTACTGGTACTGCCTGCCGGGCGCCAGCGCAGCGCGGCGTTGGGCACGCGCAGCGCATCATTGCGGATATCGGTGATGATACGAAGTGTTGCCGTCATGCCCGGCAGCAGGCGGCCAGAAGCATTGGGCGTATTCACCACCACGGTATAGGTCACCACATTCTGCACCGTGGTCGCTGCCAGGCGGATTTCCTTGACGCGGCCACGCAGCGTTTCATTGGGATAGGACGCTACCGTGAAGGTCACATCCTGGCCCGCGCGCACGCGCCCGATATCGGCTTCATCCACGGTCGCATGCACTTCCATCTCATCCAGGCTGGCGGCGATCTGAAACAAAATGGGCGATTGGAAGGAAGCCGCGACGGTTTGGCCGACATCAATATTGCGGGACACCACCACACCATCAATTGGCGATTTTATCGTGGCGTTCCGCAAGTCCACTTCCACCTGGCGAAGCTGCGCAACTTTTTGTTCTCGCGCCGCAATGGCCGCTTCAACCTGCGCGTCAGCGGTGCGGGCGGCAGCGCCAGCCGCCAAAAGCCCAGCATCGGCGCGCGAAATATCAGCCTGGGCCTGCGCCACGGCAGCGCGCAGCCTGTCTGCCGTGAAGCCGGCGCGCAAGGCTTCGCGTTCCGTGCCAACACCGCGGGCACGCAGTTCTGCGGTGCGGGCGGCTTCTACCTCGGCATCGCGCAGACTGGCCTCGGCCCCCAAAAGCGCGGCGCGCACTGCTTCGATTTGCGCCCTGGCTTGCGCGTGATCTGCCACCGCGCGTTCCGCCTGCGCGCGGGAGACAGTGATTTGCGCGGCAGCGGCATGGACATCAGCCTCAGCCGCCGCGCGGCGGGCAGCCTCAGCCGCCGCGCGGCGGGCTTCAAGCGTTGCGGTATCCAATTGCGCGATTGGTTGGTCGGCCTTCACCTTCGAATTGAAATCGGCCAGCAAGGTGCGGATTTGGCCGGAAAGCTGGCTACCCACCTGCACCAGGGTCACCGGGTTCACCGTGCCTGTCGCCGCCACCACGGCGGTGATGGACCCGCGATCCAGCGTTGCGGTGCGAAGCCTGGGCGCTCCAGCCTGGCCATCGGGTTCCAGAAAGCCAGGGCGCGGCATGCCGGCACCCCACCAGGCAGCGCCAGCACCAAGCAACAGAACAAGGGCAATCAGCCATTTCCGCATGCGTGCAGCATAGCAGAGATCTTGTAACGCGCATGCCCCGAAACTTATCGCCCGGTAACCCCCGGGGGCGCCATTCGCAGCGCACATGCTTTGGGCTAGGCTTGACCGCGCTGTTGGGCATGAGGGTTTGATGCGTATTCTGATTTTGGGCGCGGGCGCCTTGGGCGGTTATTTTGGCGGACGCCTGCATCAGGCGGGGCTTGATCCCAGCTTCCTGGTGCGACCCGGCCGCGCGGCGGTGCTGGCCCGCGATGGCTTGAAGATCACGAGCAGCCTTGGCGATTACCAGGCCAATGTAGGCTTCATCACGCCTGCGGATGTGCAATCCGGTTGGGATGTGGTGCTGCTGACCTGCAAAGCCTATGATCTGTCGGAGGCGATCGAGACCATTCGCCCGGCAGTGGATGCACGCACGGCCATTCTACCGGTGCTGAACGGCATCAGTCATATCCAAACGCTTCAACGCATCTTCGGCGCTGAGCGCGTTTTGGGTGGGATTGCAAAAATCCAGGCAAGCCTCGCGCCCGATGGCACGATCCGGCATTTGAATGATTGGCGTTGGCTGACCTTTGGTGAGGTCGCGGGCGGCATGAGTACCCGGGTTGAACGCATAGCAGCGGCCTTCAGCGCGGCGCCCGGCATGGTGGCTACCGCCGTGCCCGATATCATGGCGCAGATGTGGGAAAAGCTGGTGCATCTTGGCACCAGCGCCGTCTGTACCGTCCTGATGCGCGCCAATGTCGGTGAGATTGCCCGCGCACCAGGCGGTATTACCTTCATGCATGGGGTATTGGAAGCCAATGCCGCCATCGCCGCCGCCGAAGGCTTCCCCGTAAGCGACGCCTTTATGCAGCAATATCGCGGCGTCTTTGGCGATAACGCCAGCGCCTATACGGCTTCCATGCTGCGCGATCTGGAAGCGGGCGGGCGGATCGAAGCCGATCACATCCTTGGCTTTCTATTGGAAGCCGCGCGGCGCCATGGGCTGCCAAGCAGCCTGCATGAAGCGGCCTTCCTGCATGCCAAGGCTTTCGAACAACGGCGCGATGCCAAGCGCTTACCAAAGTAAAAATCCCTATCCAGGAGAATTCCATGCGATTGAAGGACAAGATTGCGGTCATCACCGGCGCCGGTTCCGGCATTGGTCGCGCGACCGCCGTGTTATTCGCGCAAGAAGGTGCGAAGCTCGCGTTGGTGGATCGCGACGCGGCGGCGGTTGAGGAAACCGCGAAGCTTATCGGTGGTGCGCTGACCCGGGTTTCCGATGTTGGCACCCCAGGTGCCGCGGATGAAGATGCGGCGGCCATACTGCAGCATTATGGGCGTATTGATATCCTTTTTGCGGCGGCGGGATTTTCGGTGGGCGGTACGGTTCTGGACACCAAGCCCGAAGATTGGGACGCGGTGTTTCGCGTGCATGTCGGCGGCACCTGGCTTTGGGCACGCGCTGTCATTCCCGCCATGAAGCGCCAAGGCGGTGGGGCGATCATCACCACCGCTTCGCAGCTTGCGATCGCCGGCGGCGCCGGCAATAGCGCCTATATCGCCGCGAAAGGCGCGATATTGAGCCTGACGCGCGTCATGGCGCTTGATTTCGTGGCCGATGGCATTCGCGTGAATGCGATTGTGCCGGGTGCTATTGATACGCCCTTGCTTGCCCGCAGCATGGGCCGCCGTGCGGACCCGGAAGCGGCACGAGCAGCATCGCGCGCGCGTCACGCCATGGGGCGTTTTGGCCGGCCAGAGGAAGTGGCCGATGGCGTGCTTTATTTGGCGAGCGATAGCGCCAGCTTCACGACAGGTATTGCCCTGCCGGTTGATGGCGGCTGGTTGGCCAAGTAATGGCCGGCCTGCAACGCCTGACACCCCATCTCGCGCGCCTTGAAGCCGAAGCGATTGGCATTCTGCGCGAAGGTGCTTGCGCGTTCCGCCGCCCAGTACTGCTCTATTCCATTGGCAAGGATAGCAGCGTGCTGCTGCACCTGGCGCTGAAGGCTTTCTTCCCGGGCAAACCGCCCTTCCCACTTCTGCACATTGATACGACTTGGAAGTTTCGGGAAATGATCAGCTTCCGTGATGCAACTGCAAAGCGTCTTGGGCTGGAATTGCTGGTGCATACCAATGCAGAAGGGCTCGCCCGCGCCATCAACCCGATTACTTCAGGCTCAGCGCTGCATACGCAGGTGATGAAGACTGAAGCGCTGCGCCAAGCGCTAGATATGCATGGTTTTGATGCGGCTTTTGGCGGTGCCCGCCGCGATGAGGAAAAATCGCGCGCCAAGGAACGGATTTTTTCCTTTCGCGGCCCCGGCCATATTTGGGAGCCCCGCCTGCAGCGGCCTGAATTATTGTCGCTGTTCAACACGCGCATTCATCCCGGAGAGAGCATGCGGATTTTTCCCCTCTCCAACTGGACCGAGTTCGATGTGTGGGATTACATCGCGGCAGAAAACATCCCCGTGGTCCCGCTATATTTTGCAGCGGCACGGCCCGTGGTCCGAAGGTCTGGCGGTTGGATCATGGTGGATGATGAACGCTTGCCGCTTGAGGATGGTGAAACACCAGAAACCAAAATGGTGCGCTTTCGTACCCTGGGCTGCTACCCGCTTTCCGGCGCCATCGAAAGCATGGCCACAACCCTGCCGGAGATCATCACGGAAATGCGCGCCGCACGCCGCAGTGAACGCGAAGGCCGGTTGATTGATCACGATGGGGAAGCTTCCATGGAACGCAAAAAGCGCGAAGGCTATTTCTGATGGCGGCGAAACGCGATTTACTTCGCTTTATCACCTGCGGCTCCGTGGATGACGGCAAATCCACCCTGATCGGGCGGTTATTGCACGATTGCGGCGTGATTTTCGAGGATACCTACACCGCGCTCAGCGCCGATAGCCAACGCCACAGCACCACCGGTGACGCGATGGACTTCGCGTTGCTACTGGATGGGCTTGAAGCTGAGCGTCAGCAAGGCATTACCATTGATGTTGCTTATCGTTATTTTGCCACGCCGTGCCGCAGCTTTATAGTCGCCGATACGCCCGGCCATGAACAATACACCCGCAATATGGCAACCGGCGCTTCCACTGCATCGCTCGCGATTATTCTGGTGGATGCAACTAAGGGGCTTTTGCCGCAAAGCCGGCGGCATTCCATCATTTGCTCACTGCTTGGCATTCGCCATGTTGTATTGGCCATCAATAAGATGGACCTGATAGGGTTTGACGCCGCACGCTTCACTGCAATTGCCGCCGAATATCGCACCTTTGCCGCAGCGCTTGGCTTTCAGGACATCACCGCCCTTCCCATCAGCGCACGGCAGGGCGACAATATCACGTCGCTTTCCAGCAAAACGCCCTGGTATCGCGGCCCATTCCTGCTCGCGCATTTGGAAGCGGTAGATGTGGCGGCGGATGATGCCGCGAAGCCCTTCCGCTTCCCTGTGCAATGGGTCAATCGCCCCGATGAAGACTTTCGTGGCTTTGCTGGCACTCTCGCGTCAGGGCGCATTGCCGCGGGTGATGCGATCATGCTGGCTGCTACCGGCGCCCAAAGCCGCGTCGCGCGTATTGTCACCGCGGATGGGGACTTGCCGGAAGCCGTTGCAGGCCAGGCCGTGACGCTGACGCTTGCCGATGAGATTGATATCGCCCGCGGTGACATGCTGGTAGCGCCAAGCGCGCGGCCTGAAACGGCCGATCAATTCGCCGCCGATGTTCTTTGGATGGGCAATGAGCCCATGCTCCCTGGCCGCGACTATCTGCTGCGCATCGGTCATGCCTGGACCACTGCGCGCGTGACCTCGCTGCGCCATCGCCTTGAGGTGACTACGCGCGAATACCAGGCAGCACGCCAACTTGAGATGAATGATATTGGGCTTTGCCACCTTTCCTGCCTGCAACCGCTCAGCTTCGACCCTTATGCCAAAAATCGTGCCACCGGCGCTTTCATTCTGGTGGATCGCTTTACGCATGAAACCGTCGCCGCCGGCATGATCCGCCATGGCTTGCGCCGCGCCACCAATATCCATCGCGCCGCATTCACCGTTGATAGAACCGCGCGTTCAGAAAGTTACGGCCAGCGCCCCATTTTGCTTTGGTTCACGGGGCTTTCCGGTTCGGGCAAATCCACCATTGCCAATCTGGTTGAACAGGCGCTGTTTGCTGCTGGGCGGCATTGCTACAGCCTGGATGGTGATAATCTACGCCTCGGGCTTTGCAATGATCTGGGCTTCACGCCTGCGGATCGTGTGGAGAATATACGCCGCGCCGGCGAAGTCGCGAAGCTATTCCTGGATGCCGGGCTTATTGTGCTTGGTTCCTTCATCTCACCCTTTCGCGCGGAACGGCAGATGCTGCGCGAATTGCTCCCAGCCGGGGAGTTTCTAGAAATTCATGTTGATGCGCCGATTGAAACCTGTATCGCGCGCGACCCCAAGGGGCTTTACGCCAAGGCCAAGGCCGGCCTTATCCCCAACTTTACCGGCATCAGCAGCCCTTATGAGGCGCCGGAAAATCCTGATATGCATCTAAAGACGGGCGATTTCACCGCCGAAGAATGCGCTGAACAGGTGCTTCAAGCGCTACGCGGCAAAGGTATTGCCTGCTGAAACGCCTCACAGCGCCAGCTTCATCCCCTCATGGCTCGCGACAAAACCGAGGCTTTCGTAAAAGCGCCGCGCCTCTGGCCTTTGCTTATCGGTAGTAAGCTGCACAAGGCCGCAACCCCGCGCGCGGCATTCGGCGATGGCCCATGCAAACATTTGCCTGCCCAGCCCATCGCCGCGCCGGTCGGCGGCGATGCGCACGCCTTCAATCTGCCCGCGCCACATTCCCAAACGCGAAAGCCCTGGGATGAAGCTGAGTTGCAGGCAGCCGATCACGCGCCCTTCATCTTCTACCACCACCAAAGACTGGTTGGCATCGGCAGCAATCGCGGCGAAGGCCACGAGGTAGGCAGGGTTGGGCGGGTCAGCGGCGTCTTCTCGCCCCTGACCCAGCCTGTCATCGGCCAGAAGCGCGATGATGGCGGGCAAATCCGCCAGCGTGGCGCTGCGAAACATCAGCGCCACGGCAAGCCCAATTCAGATCTTGACGCGATCCGGCGCCACCCAGCTCAGCGGTTCCTTCCAGATCACCTGATCCGTCGTGACGGGGCGGTCCAGCCTGTTCATGCCGCGCAGCTGATCAATCGCGCGCTGCATAAAGGCAACGCTGTCGCTGGTCAGGTTCATGCGGTATTCAACCTTGCCCATCAGTTCAGCGATAAAGGCGCGGTCCTGCCGCAGGAAACGCGCCACCTGCTGCACCGCCTGATCGCGATTGCTGGCGGTGAATTCGGTTGCCTGCACCAAGGACCGCATCAACCGTTCCGTGGTGGCGCGATTGGCTTCGGCCCAGCCTTTGTTCATGTAGATGTAGTTGCTCTGAATCGCGATCTGGTCGTTGCTGAGCAGGATCTTGCTGCCCGGAATGGCGCGCATGGCACGCGTCGGCCAGGGTTCCCACACCACAAAAGCGTCAATATTGCCGCGTTCCATGGCGGCCACCATTTCCGGCGCTTCGACATTCACAATCGTGTAATCGGCCTGGTTCAGACCAAGCCGCGACACCACGGAAAGCCAGAAGGTTTCGCTACCCGTGCCGCGCGCAACACCCACGCGCTTGCCCTTCAGCGCTTCCATATTCTCGACACCACGGCCCACTACGGAAAGCCAACGCATCAGCGCTACACCTTCAGCAACCGCGACAACATTGGGGTCACGCACATGAGCGGAAACGCCGGCCTGTTCGGCGCCATAGGCGGAATTGATTTGATTGCCGATCAAAAACGCAATCATGGCGCTGCCCGATGGCCCGGTATTCACCGTGACATCCAGCCCATTGCGTTCAAAGAAACCGCCTTCCTTGGCCACATAGAATTGCGCGAAGGAAGGATCAACGCCAGTTGCGATGGTGATCTTGGTGGGGGCTTGCGCGGAAGCCGGCAGGATATAGGCGCCTGCGGCAACAGCCGGCAGCGCCAGGATGGAACGACGAAGCATGGTGAAATCTCCCTTTTTTCAGACGGTTGCGTTGAAGCGCCCCGCAAAGGCGCGGATCAGAAAACGAAAACTGCGATCGGTTGCAAAGCCCAACAGCCCAAGGGCTACCAGGGCCACGAAAATATCCTCGATCTGCATGAAAAGCCTGGCATCCCAGAGCATCTTGCCAAGCCCGTCATTGGAAGCGATCAGCTCTGCCGCAACAATGGTGACAAAGGCATTGGACATGGCAAGCCGCATCCCGGTCAGAATATAGGGCACGGTCGCCGGCAGCGCGACCAGGCCAAACACCTGCCAGCGATTGGCGCCCAGGCATTGCGCGGCCCTTATCTTATCCCGCCCCACAGCACCCACACCAGCGGCGGTTGAGATGATCACGACGAAGATGGTGGTATAGGCAATCAGGAAGACCTTGCTTTCTTCCCCAATGCCGAACCAGATCACCGAAACCGTGATCATGGCGACAGCCGGGATGAAGCGAAAAAATTCTGTCCAGGGTTCCAGCAACCAGCGCACCGGCTTGAAGGACCCGATGGCAAGGCCAATCGGTATGCCAATGGCCGAACCCAGCAGAAAGCCCTGCGCGATACGCTTCAGCGATGCAATGATCTGTTCTTGCAGAATGCCATCTTCAATCAGCATCCAGCCGCGTGCCAGCACCGGCCCCGGTGGTGGAAACAAGGTGGATTTCACCAAATACGTGGCGGCCAGATGCCAGACCAGAAACAGCAGGGCGAAGCCCGTGATATAGCCGCCAATTGTGGCCCAACGATCAGTGCGCACCGTGAATCTCATCATGAATAAGGGCATGCACGTCGCGAAACACCCGCATGAAGTCATCTGACGTACGTTCGCGCGGGAAGGGCAAATCCACCGGCACAATGGCCTTGAGCGTACCGCCCGGCCCGCGCCGCATCACCCCAACACGGGTCGCCAGCGCGCAGGCTTCTTCAATATCATGCGTGATGAACAGCACGGTCTTCTTGGTCTCTGCCCAAATCCGGCTGAGTTCCCCCTGCAACACCGCACGCGTCATGGCATCCAGCGCGCCAAAGGGTTCATCCATCAGCAGCATGCGCGGGTCATTGGCCAAAGCACGTGCAATCTGAATGCGCTGCTTCATGCCGCCGGAAAGTTCCGAAGGGTGCTTCGCCCCCTGCCCGGTCAGGCCAACCATGCGGAGGAAATGCTCGGCCTTCTCCCGCCGTTCTGCCCGGCCGAGGCCACGCAGGCGCAGCCCGAAGCCTATGTTATCCAAGGCGGTCAGCCATTCATAAAGACTGTCATGGCCCTGAAAGACCACGCCGCGATCAGCGCCCGGGCCTTGTACGGGCGCGCCATCCAGCAAGATGCTGCCGGCTGTCGCGGCTTCAAACCCCGCCACCATGTTCAAGACCGTGGTCTTGCCGCAGCCCGAGGTGCCTAAAAGGCAGAAGAACTCGCCCTCTGCCAGGTCAAGGCTGAAGTCGCGCACAGCTTCCCAGGCACCGGTCCGGCCTGAAAATGTCTTGCCCACGCCCTGTAGCGATACCAACGCCACATCCGCCCCCTGTGTTACAAACACCATCTAGGCGCCGGCGCCCAAACCAGCAACCCGGCTTCACGCCCCGGCAAGCCGGGTCTAGTCTCCGGCCCGTGTAGAAGCAGGAGGAATGCCACATGCCAAATATGCTTGAAGGTAAGGTTGCCATCGTCACCGGCGCCGGTAACGGGATTGGCCGGGAAATCGCCATTATGATGGCAGGCCAGGGTGCGAAGGTGATCATCAATGATGTGGGTGCATCGCTGTCAGGTGAAGGCCTGGATGCGACACCAGCGCAACAAACCAAGGCAATCATTGCCCAAAATGGTGGCACATCAGAAATCTGCACCGATAGCGTGGCCACCTGGGCCAGCGCGCAGAAAATCGTGCAATCCGCCATGGATCACTTTGGCCGCATTGATATCGTGGTGAATAATGCGGGCATTCTGCGCGACCAGATTTTCCATCGCATGACGCCAGAAGAATGGGATGCGGTGATCGCGGTACATCTTTCCGGGTCCTTTTATGTCTCCCGCGCGGCGGCGACGCATTATCGTGCGCAGCAATCGGGTTCTTACGTGCATATGTCGTCAACCTCGGGCCTAATTGGTAATTTCGGCCAGGCGAATTACTCGGCGGCCAAGCTTGGCATTGTGGCGCTGTCCAAATCCATCGCGCTGGATATGGCGCGGTTTGGCGTGCGGTCCAATTGCATCGCCCCCTTCGCATGGAGCCGCATGACAGGCTCGATCCCTGCCGAAACGCCGGAACAAAAGCGCCGCGTGGAACGCATCATGCGGATGACGCCGGACAAGAATGCGCCGCTCGCGGTGTTCCTGGCGTCTGACGCGGCGAAGGATGTGACAGGGCAAATCTTCTCACCCCGCATGAATGAGATTTTTATCTATAGCCAATCCCGCCCGATCCGCGGCATTCATCGCGGCGAAGGCTGGACCCCGGAAATGATCGAAGAATATGCGCTGCCGGCGCTGAAGCCCGCCTTTTCGGCGCTTGAGCGTTCCGGCGATGTCTTCTGCTGGGATCCGGTCTGAAGTCGCTTCTTCCTGCCGCGTTGGCGCTGCTCGTCCTCGGATCAGGGCGCGCAGCCGCCACGGCGCCAGAGCTTCTGGCGGCGGCGCAGCGGTTGCCACCAAGCGGCGCTTTGGAACCGATTGATGCCGCGGCGGAATGTGCCTTCGCGCCCAACGCGCGCCATCTTGGCCCATTGCCGGCGCGGCTTGCCTGGTCTCGTCCCGCTGCGGTGGTGATCTTCAGCGGGTTGGATGGCGTGCCGGAAGGTGATCGCGCCGTGCTGCTGCGCCCGACGCGGGAATTGCTCGCGCGCCACGCGGTGCGGGAGCGTATCCAGGCCGGGCGCGTTTCGCTGCATGATCATGATCTGAATACCTTGCCCGAGACCACGCAGGAAATCGCCTTCATGGCGCTGCATATCGCGCCGCCTGAAACACCCCCTGAGGGCTGTGTTACGCCCCTTTCAAATTGACGGAATAGCCTCATGGACCGCCTTGCCTCTGCCTTACTCAACCCACGCCGCATTGCGCTTATTGGCGGGTCTTCAGACCCGAAGCGCCTGACCGCGCGCGCGCAGGTTTATTTGCGCAAGCACGGTTTTACGGGTAATCTTTTCCCGATAAATCCAAGTTCTGACACGATCCTTGGCGAACGCGCCTATCCGCGCCTGGCGGATGTGCCGGGGGATATTGATCTGGCCTATCTGCTGCTCGGCACGCAGCATGTGGAAGGCCAGATTGCGGCGGTGGCGGAAAAGCGCATTCCGGTGGCCGCCATTCTGGCCGATGGCTTTGCGGAAGCCGGTGACGAAGGCCGCGCCTTGCAGGAAAGGCTGCTGGCCACCGCAAAAGCCGCGGGCGTGCGGCTACTTGGGCCGAATTCCATGGGCCTTATCAATCTGAATGCGCGCACCGCTTGTTCAGTGAATGCCGCGCTGGAAGCAGACAGCCTGCCCGCCGGGCGCATCGCGCTGGTTTCGCAATCCGGTTCCATGATGGGCGCTATCATGGCGCGCGGCGCCCCGCGCGGCATCGGCTTTTCGCATCTGATAGGTACCGGCAATGAAGCCGATCTGACCGCGAGTGAAATCGCCGGCATGCTGGTGGAAGACCCGGGCGTTGATGCGGTGCTGCTGTTTCTGGAAGCGATTCGCGCGCCGGAGAAACTCGCCGCCGCCGCGCGCCGCGCCCATGCGCTGGGCAAGCCCATCATTGCCTTCAAGCTTGGCCGTTCCAGCTTCGGCGCGGAATTGGCGGGCAGCCATACTGGCGCGCTGGCGGGGTCCGATGCGGCGGCGGATGCGTTCTTCCGTGCCAATGGCATTGCGCGCGTGACCATGATTGAAGCGCTATTGGAAGCGCCGGCCTTGTTCATTGGGCGGAAGCCGCTCGCCAATCCGCGCCGCACCATTTCGGTCATGACCACAACGGGTGGCGGTGGTGCCATGGCGGTGGATGCTTTGGGTGTTGTCGGCATTGAAACCTGCCCGCCCGATGCCGCTGCCGTGGCAGGGCCCGCCCGATGCCGCTGCCGTGGCCGGCCTTGTCGCCGCTGGCCTGCCGCATCACGGGCGGATGATTGACGTGACGCTGGCCGGCACGCGGGCCGATAAGGTGGAAGCGGCGCTGACAGCTCTTTCGGTAGATGCAGGCACGGATATGGTGCTTTCCGTGGTGGGGTCTTCCGCACAATTCCGCCCACATGACGCCGTGGCAGGCATTACTGGCGCGGTGAAGACTGGGCTTGGCAAACCCATCGCGGCCTTTTTGGTGCCCCAAGCCGATGCGTCCCTGCGGCTTTTGGGCGAAGCCGGCATACCCGCCTTCCGTACCCCGGAATCCTGCGCCGATGTGATTCGCGCTTTTTTCGATTGGCGCGCCCCGCGGGCCGAGGCCCCAGCGCCTGCCATCAGCCACGCCATCCCTGCACAACCGGATGAGGCCGATGCGCGCCGGCTTTTCGCGGCTTTCGGCCTGGATAGCCCCTTTGCCGTGATGGAGGCGCCAGATGCCGTGCCGGATGGGCTGCGCTACCCCGTCGCGCTCAAAATCCTGTCGCCCGATCTCGCGCATAAGACGGAGGTTGACGGTGTGGCGCTGAATATCCCCGACCCGGCGGCACTCACGGCCGAAGCCACCGCGATGCTGTCGCGCGTGAGGGCCCGCGCCCCGGCTGCGCGCATCACCGGCTTTCTGGTGCAGCCCATGGTGAAAGGCCTGGCCGAAGCCATCATCGGCTTCCGCCGAGACCCGGAAGCGGGGCCTGTGATCCTGGTGGGTGCCGGCGGCATCATGGCGGAATTGCACCGCGATACGGCGCTCCGCATCGCCCCGGTGGATGAGGCAGAAGCCCACGCCATGATCGCGGAGGTAAAGGGACTGAAGCCGCTGGCCGGCTGGCGCGGCTTGCCGAAGGGCGATCTGGACGCGCTGGCGCGCGCGGTTGTGGCGGCTTCCCGTTTGGCCGCCCAATCCGGCGTGGCGGAAGCGGAAATCAACCCGCTGATCATCCATGCCGAAGGCCAGGGCGTGACGGTGGCGGATGCCTGGGGGGTGCCGGCTTTCCCTTAATGGCGCGCGGTGCCAGTTTGGCGCCATGAAGCCCGAAGACCTGATCCGCGCCCGCTACGGGGCGCTCCCCTTCACCCCGCCCGAGGCGATACCCCCCGCCTTGGCGGCGCTTTTGGATCGCCGCGTCACGCGCCGCTACAGCGCTGAAGCGGTGACTGAGGCATTGCTGGATACGGTGCTGGCGGCGGCGCAATCGGCGCCGTCCAAATCCGATCTGCAGCAATATTCCATCATCGTCACGCGAGACCCGGTGAAGATCGCTAAAGTGGCGGATTGGATCGGCACCATGCCCTGGATCAAGGATGCGCCGGTGCTGCTGATTTTCTGCGGCGATATGCGGCGCGGCCAGGCGGCATGTGCGCTTCATGGGCGAGAACACGCCAATAACAATATGGACACTTTCCTGAACACCGCGGTGGATGCGGCGCTGGCACTCGGCGCGGCGATTGCGGCGGCGGATGCGGCGGGGCTTGGCACCTGCCCTATTTCCTATGTGCGCAGCCATATTGAAAAAGTGACGCCGCTATTCGCACTGCCCAAGGGCGTTTATCCCGTGGCGGGCTTGTCACTCGGCTGGCCGGTTGCGCGCAATGAAGTGACGCCGCGCCTGCCGCCTTCCGTGGTGATCCACCGCGAAGCCTATTCCAGCGCGGCGGAGGCCGAAGCAATCGCAGCCTATGATGCGCTGCGCCCACGCCAAAAGCCGCGCTATCCAGAAATCCATGGGCCCGCGCCGGAAGGCTGCACCTGGTCCGAAAATGCCGCGCGGCAGCTCTCCGTGCCGGAGCGCTTCGGCTTCCGCGCCTGGCTGCGCAGCCGAGGGTTTGATCTTGACTAAGCCCCCGCATCGCGAAGACCCGACAGCCGATAATCCCGGTGGTGCCGATGCCGAGGGCAAGCGGAGCCCCCGCGCACGCGCCGCACGACCGCGCGATGCCGCGAGCCTGATTGTCTGGCGCCAAAGCAGCACTGGTCCGGAACTGCTCATGGGAAAGCGTCATCCGGGGCATCGCTTCATGCCTGATGTCATGGTGTTTCCTGGTGGGCGTGTGGACCCGGATGATCATCGCGGCGCGGCGATCAGCGAATTGCGCGAAGCGCCCCGAAGCCTGCTGGAACGCCGGGCAACCCCGGCGCGTGCACGCGCCTTGGGCATTGCGGCGGCGCGGGAATTGTTTGAGGAAACCGGGCTGGTGCTGGGTGAAAAGCGCGGCGATGGCGTCGCGGCGGCGCTGGGCGATCTGGATTACCTATGTCGCGCCATCACGCCATCCGGCCGCCCCATTCGCTTTCATGCGCGCTTTCTGATTGCGCCAGCGGAAGCTGTGCATGGTTCCATTCAAGGTTCTGGCGAATTGGAAAAACTTGGCTGGTACAGCCCGGAAGCGGCGCATGCCAATAATGTCGCGACCATCACGGCGCGGGTCATGCTGGAATTTTTGCATTGGCTTGCCTTGCCGGCAGCAGCACGCGCCAAGCGCGACTTGATCGTATTTCGTGGCATGGATGACCGAAGGGTGGAGGCCTGAATGGCCACTGACCCAAATGCCGCCATGCTGCAAGCGGCGCTTGCCCTGCAACAGCAGGGCAATTTGAAGGAAGCGCGGCGCAAATATGAAAGCATCATCGCGCGCGATCCGCGCAATTTCAACGCATTGCAGCTTTGCGGTGTGGTCGCCATGCAGCAGGAAGCCTATCGTGATGCGATCAAGCTGATCCGGCGCGCACTGGCGTTGCGCGGCAATGACGCGCCGGTGCTAACGAACCTCGGCATCGCCCATCAAAAGCTGGAGCAAAAGGCGGAAGCGCTGGAGAGTTTTGACAAGGCCATCGCCGCCAGGCCGGATTTCGCCAGCGCGCATCACAATCGCGCCAATCTATTGCGTGAAGCCAAGCGATATCCAGAAGCCCGGGAAAGCTATGATCGCGCCCTGGCCTTGCAGCCAGATAATCCCCTTATTCATGCCAACTATGCAGCATTGCTCTATGATCTTCATGAGCATGTAGCCGCTCTGAATGCGCTGGATAAGGCGATTGCGCTACGCCCGGATTACCCGACCGCCTATTTCCGGAAGGGTGAAATCCTGCTCGAATTGGCTAAGCCCGAAAATGCGCTGGAGGCTTTTGACCACGCCCTGGCGCTCCGCCCGGATGATGGAGAATTCCTGATAGGCCGCGGCAAGGCGCTAATTGCGCTTGACCAGCCAGAGGAAGCACTCAACAGCCATCGCCGCGCCATCGAAGTGGCGCCGAAGAATGCGGCTTTTTACAATGCCTGTGGTCTGGCATTCCTTGCCATCAAGCGCATCAAGGCAGCGCTGACATTTTTTGAGGAAGCCATCGCGCTGAAGCCAGATTATGCCGATGCGCATGTCAATTGCGCCTATATCCATAAAGGCCTGGCCGGACACGCGCAGGCGATGAGCCATTTGGACCGCGCCATCAAGGCCGAGCCTGAAAATCGGGCAGCGCTGATATGCAAGGCTTCCATCCTCTCTGCCGATTTTCGGCCTGAGGAGGCTTTGGAAATCTTCAATGCCGTGCTCAAGCGTGATCCGGATGATGCGGAAGCGCAAATGCTCCAGGGGCAGACTCTGGGGGCACTTGGCCGGCGCGCAGAAGCGGATATCGGTCTCAAACGTTCCATCGCGCTGATGACCGCAACGGACCCCCGCGCAGAAACCATCCAGGCAATTTGCGCTGCGGTGAATACAGCCAATCTGCTGCCCGCCATCTATCATCATGACGCAGAAATCGCTGAAAGCCGTTTGGGGCTTCTGCATGATCTGGACCAAGCCCGCGACCTGCTGGCGCAGGCTGGCCCGCGCAGTGATGCAGCGATGGCAGCCCTCAAGACTGTCGCCTTTACGACCAATGGCTTTTATATTGCCTATCAACAGGAAAATGATGTGGAGCCGATGCGGCTTCTGTCCGATTGCATCACGCGGATGCTAGGTATTCCTGAAAGGCCCGCGCGGGAGGCCGCTCGGAAGCCAGGCCCCATGCGCTTCGGCATCGCCTCCGAAAAGCTCTATCGGCATAATGGCGCAAGCTGGGCTTATTCTTGGTTGAAGCACCTGCCGGCGGATTATCAATTCTTCTCCTACGCCTTTCACGGCATATATGATGATATCTCTGACGGCTTTGCCGAACTTGGTACTGAGCGGCGCCTTACTTTTGATGCGGCCAATCTCGCCAAGACAATCGCCACCATGCGCGCGGATGATCTGGATTTCCTGATGCTGCCCGATATTGGCATGACACCTTCAAGCCGCATCCTGTCGCTGCATCGTATTGCCCCCATCCAGTTCACCGCCTGGGGCCATCCCGTCACCAGCGGTTCGCCCGCCATGGATTTCTATCTGTCGAGCGATCTGATGGAACCCGAAGACGGCGCTGCGCATTACTCAGAAAAACTGATCCGGCTGCCCAATTTGGCGCTTTATGTCGAACCGGGTGCAGGCGCACCGCCGCCCAAGGATTTCGGACTACCTGAAGGGCGCGTGCTTTATGGTTGCCTGCAATCCCTGTTCAAATACCTGCCGCGCTACGATGATATCCTGCCACGCATCGCGGCCGAGGTTCCGAAGGCACTATTCGTCTTCATTGAAGGCATGTCGCCCCACATGACCGACATCACCCGCGCCCGGCTTGACGCTGCCTTTGCCAAGGCTGGGCTCTCAGCGGCGGAGCATGTACGTTTCCTGCCGCGCATGGGCGCTGCGGATTTTGAAGCGCTGACGCGGCGTGTGGATGTTTTGGTGGATTCCCTTGGCTGGAGCGGCGGCAATACCACCCTTGGCGCCATTGAAGCGGGCGTTCCGCTCATTACCTGCCCCGGCGCCTTCATGCGGGGCCGGCACAGCTATGCCATGTTCCGCATGATGGATATGCCATCAGCCATTGCGCAGGATACGGATGATATGGTGCGCAAGCTGATTACGCTGGGCCAGGAACCAGATCGCCGCCAGGCGATGCGCGCAGAACTAGGCCAGCGGAAGGAAGCGCTTTACGCGGATAAAAGCCTGATTGCAGCGCTCGATGGCTTCTTGAAGGGTGAATTCGCCAAATTGTGAGGTTACGCCCCCTCACCCGACCCTGCGACGCGGTTCCAGCAGCATCATCCCACCAAGCTTCAGCCCGCCCCCGCCAAGCGCCAGCAGCGCCACCAAGGCATGCGAAAACCGCCCCGGCGCCGTGGCATCGCCGAGCAAAAGCGCCACCAGCACCACGTCACACAATACGCCAATACCAATCAGTCCAAGGGCAAACATTTACCTGCTCATGCTTCGTTCAGCGCCCCTTAAACCTGCCTAGCGGGGCAGCAGCGCGACCATAGAAAGGCAGTTTCGTGGCAAGTTGCCATGGACAGAAGCACCCAGTTCTGAGACTGTCCGGCCCTTCGACCGATTAGAAGGAGGTCCCGATGCGCCGTTTTCTGGCTGCCGCACTGCTTTCCGCCACCCTTGCCGCGCCCGCTTTGGCCCAAGGGCAACCGCCGCTCCGCTGCGGGGTTGATGGCACTTTCGCCCCCCATGCCTTCCCTTCGCTGCAAGGCGGCGTGCAGGGCTTTCAGATTGACCTGTTCCGCGAAGTCGCCAAGCGCATGGGCCGCGAGATTGTGATCGAAAGCGCCTCCTTCTCTGGCCTTATTCCGGCCATGAATGCGGGGCGCTATGATTTCCTGTGTGCGCCCACCACGGTCACGCGCGAACGCGCCGAAGCTTTGCTATTCACCGAGGGCTATATCTGGACCGAATTACAATTCGGCATCCGCCGCGGCACGCCGCCCATCAAGTCTGAGGAAGATCTGCGCGGCAAGACCATTAGCGTGAACAAGGGCACGCCCTATGAAAACTGGGTCACGGCCAATGCTGCGCGCCTGAACTTGACGCTGCTCGCGTTTGATACCCAGCCAGATGCGGTGCAGGCCGTGATCCAGGGCCGCGCCTATGCGAATCTGTCGGGCAATACGGTGGTGCGTTATTCGGCGTCTCGTACGCCGCAATACATTGCGGATTTCGTACTGCCAGGCACGCGCATGCATTGGGGCACGCCCTTCCGCAAGGATAGCGCCGCCATGCGCAACCAGGTGGAAGATGTGCTCACCTGCATGAAGCGCGATGGTACCATCGCGACACTTTCGGAAAAATGGTTTGGCAATAAGCCCGGCCCTGATCAGGCCGAGGTGATGGAATTCCCCGGCTACGGCCCGCCCGATCTGCCTGGCTACGACGCGACACCGCAGAACCCGCGCTGCTGATGCTGGTTCGCTTTCGGGTGCGGCGGGCATGAACCCCGCCCGCCCCATTGTTGAAGCGCGCGCCATCCACAAGCATTTCGGCGCCCTGCATGTGTTGCGGGGCGTCGATTTCGCTGTTGAAGAACGCCAGCTTGTTTTCGTGATCGGCCCTTCGGGGTCCGGCAAATCCACCCTGCTGCGCTGCCTGAACCGGCTTGAGGAACCATCAAGCGGTTCCATCATCGTGGATGGCATAGATATGCTGGATACGCGCACCGATATCAATAAGGCGCGGCAGCGGATTGGCATGGTGTTTCAATCCTTCAATCTCTATCCGCATATGACCGCGCTCGGGAATGTCAGCCTCGCATATGACCGCGCTCGGGAATGTCAGCCTCGCACTGCGCAAAGTGCAGGGGCTGGATCGGGCGGCAGCCGAAGCCCGCGCCCAACGCGCCCTCGATAGGGTGCATCTGGCCGATCGGGCGGATCACTACCCCAATCAATTATCCGGCGGCCAACAGCAGCGAGTGGCCATTGCACGCGCCATCGCGCTGGAACCGCGCGTGATGCTGTTTGATGAACCGACCAGCGCGCTCGATCCCGAATTGGTCGGCGGTGTTTTGGCCGTGATGCGCGAATTGCGCGAAGACGGCATGACCATGGTGGTGGTCAGCCATGAAATGAGCTTCGCGCGCGCCGCTGCGGATCGTGTGGTGTTCATGGCCGATGGCGAAATCCTGGAACAAGGCCCGCCGGAGCAAATGTTCAACGCGCCGCGTCATGAACGCATGCGCGCCTTTATCAGCCAGATCGAGCGACACTGATCCGCCATGACTGGCTGGGAACGCTTTACCGATAGTTTCTTCAATGCGCGCGTCATGGCGCAATATCTGCCCAAGATCATCGAAGGCTTTGGGCTGACGGTGGTATTGGCGCTGTGCATTATTGTGTCTGGCTTGATCGCCGGCATTGGCCTGGCGGTGCTGCGCGCCATGGGTATTCGCCCGCTGAATTGGCTGATCATTTTCGTCGTGGATCTGTTCCGCGCCCTGCCCCCTTTGGTGATCATCGTATTGCTATTTTTTGGCCTGCCCAGCGCAGGGATGGAGCTTTCTGGCTTTGCTTCAACCTGGCTGGCACTTTCCTTGGTGCTGATGGCGTTTTCAGAAGAAATCTTCTGGGCCGGCATTACCAGCGTGCCCAAGGGGCAATGGGAAGCGGCGCGTTCCACCGGCTTGGGCTTTGTGCAAACCCTTGGCCATGTTGTGCTGCCCCAGGCGCTGCGCCTGACGATCCCCCCGCTCACCAACCGCACCATTGCCATTACCAAGGGCACAGCACTGGCTTCCGTGGTGGCGGTATCTGATATTCTGGGGGCGGCGCATTCTGGCGTTTCACATTCCTTCAACCCTTCGCCCCTGACACTCGGCGCCCTTGCCTATCTGGTGCTATTCTTTCCCGTGGTGATTCTGGGTCGCTGGATTGAAACCCGTTTCGCCTGGAAGCGCTGAGCATGGAAGATTTTCTCTCCGCCTTCCTGAATTGGGACATTGTGAAGGAAGCCTCCCCGATTTTATGGGCAGGCTTGCGCGCCACCTTGCTGCTTTCGGCCATGGTGGTGCCGCTTGGGCTACTGGGCGGCATTATTCTGGCCATTCTTTCCACCTTGCCATCCCCTTGGGTGCGCTGGCCGCTGCGCGCCTGGGTGGATACTTTCCGCGCCTTGCCGCCTTTGGTGCTGCTGATTTTCATCTTCGCCGGCCTGCCCTTTATTGGGCTGGAGGTCAGCGCCTGGGGCGCGGTCGCTATCGGCTTTTTCCTCAATACCGGAGCTTATTATGGGGAAGTGCTGCGCGCCGGGATTGAAAGCGTGCCGCGTGGCCAGTTGGAAGCCGCGCGCAGCACCGGGCTTTCCGCACCCCAAACCATGATTCATATCGTGCTGCCGCAAGCGGTGCGGAATGTGCTGCCGGATTTGATCTCTAACACGCTGGAAGTAGTTAAGCTTACCTCCATCGCCTCAGTCGTCGCTTTGCCGGAATTGCTATTCCAGGCTCGGCAGGCGCAAAGCGTGACCTATAACGCCACCCCCATTGTGGCGGCGGCGGTGGTGTATTTCATTCTGCTCTGGCCCGTGGTGCGGTTATTGAGCAAGCTTGAAAACAAGCAATTGGCGGCGCGCCGGTAAATAAGCACCGGCGCCCCTGCCCGCATTACTTCACGGCATAGACATCATAGCAAGGCCCGCTTGGCGGGCGCTGGCCCACACCAACGGCGATAATCTTGTTCATCCAAGCCAGGTCCGCCGCGCCGGTTTCAAAGCGGATCAGGGTGCGGAAATAAATCTCGGATGGGTCAACCGTCTCACCGGCTGCGAGCTTCGCGAGCGCCGCCGGCGATCCATGGCGAATGCCATTATAGGCCAGATAAACCATGCTGCCGGAGGCAGCGCGAATGGTGAGCCGCACATCAATCTGCGCCGATCCATCCGGATCAACACGGAGCCAATCGGCGGCCGATCCGGGCATGATTTCGCCATTCAGCTTGGGGCCCACCACAGTGCCGCCCGTGACCGGCACGATACGGAGTTCTCCATTGCGCGTCGCGCCGATCATTTGCGGGGTACCGACGCCGAGCGTCATGCGGAACAGGTATTCGGATTGTAGGGGCATTGGGTTCATGGGCGTTTCTCCTTATTCCGCCAGCATGGCCCGGCTTAACGCTGCCGCCAAGGCAGGTCAGACGCCTTCCACCCGGCGGCGCTACCGCGATGCCCCGCCCCATCCACCGGGCCTTCAAACCCATCCGCCACGTTAAAAGCATGGGCAAAGCCCGCCGCCTGCGCCGCCTGCCCCGCGGATTGAGACCGCGCGCCGGATCGGCAGATGAAATAGAGCTTCTGCCCGGGCGTCAGCCCCGCCGCCTGCAAATCATCGGCAAAGCCGGCATTCACCTGCATCGAGGGATATAATTGCCAGGGGATCAGCACCACCTGCTTGCCGAGTGCCATCAAGTCCGGCAGGCCCACGAAATTCCATTCCGCATCCGTGCGTACATCAATCAGCACGGCATCCTTATCGGCGGCCAATGCGGCCCAAGTGTCTTCGGGGCTGATATCGGGGATCGGGGCCATGACGCTTTCTCCTGTTGCGGGGCTCATAGGCATCTTGCCACAGGCTGGGGCTTTGCGTGTAGGGTTTCCTGAGAAGCTTGGGCGCAGCACGCCCAGATAAAGGGGGAAGCCATGTTCGGATTGATGCAGGATTGGCCCTTACTGATGCACAAGGTCCTGGACCACGCCGCCATCCAGCACCCGGGGCGGGAGATCATCAGCCGGTCCGTTGAAGGGCCTTTCCATCACACGAATTACTGTGATGTGCGGCGGCGCGCGCTTCGCGTTTCGCAGCGCCTTCAAAACGATGGCATCAAGCTGGGGGATCGGGTTGCGACGCTCGCCTGGAATACCTGGCGGCATCTGGAAGCCTGGTATGGCATCACCGGCATTGGCGCCATTTACCACACCGTCAATCCGCGGCTGTTTCCGGATCAGATCGCCTGGATCCTAAACCATGCCGGATCGCGCGTGCTGATGCTGGACCTGACTTTCATTCCGCTTATCCAGCAATTGGCGCCAAAACTTGAACACATCGAACGCTTCATTATCCTGACTGATGGCGCGCATCTGCCCGAAACGGGGCTCCGCAATGCGGTGGCCTATGAGGATTGGCTGACTGAGGCCGATGGCGATTTCGCCTGGGCGAGCTTTGATGAAAGAACTGCTGCCGGGCTTTGTTATACGTCAGGCACCACGGGCGATCCCAAGGGCGTGGTTTATTCCCACCGCTCAAATATCCTGCATGCGCTGGCGGCCAATCAGGTGGATTGCCTGGGGCTTGGCGTGGCGGATCGCGTCATGCCCGTGGTGCCGATGTTCCACGCCAATGGATGGTCCTTGCCGATCTCCGCCCCCATGGCCGGCGCCACGCTGATCCTGCCTGGCGCCAAGCTGGATGGCGCTTCGGTGCATGAAATCATCACCCAGGCGTGCGTGAATTTTTCTGCCGCCGTGCCCACAGTGTGGATGATGTTATTGCAGCATATGGAAGCTACGGGGGCGCGCATTGATACGCTGAAGCGCGTGGTGATTGGCGGGTCCGCCTGCCCTGCCGCCATCACGCAAACCTATCAGGAAAAATACGGCGTGCGCGTAATCCATGCCTGGGGCATGACGGAAATGTCGCCCGTCGGTACCACCTATCAGCGCAAGCCCGAAATCAACGGGCTTGATGCCGAAGCGGCACTTGCGCTGCAAGCCAAGCAAGGCTGCCCGCCCTTCACGGTGGAGATGAAAATCACCGATGATGAGGGGCGCGACCTACCCTGGAATGGCACAGTCTTTGGCCGGCTTAAGGTCCGCGGCCCCGCCATCGCCCGCAATTACTTCCGGCACGAAGATGAAGCCGTGCTGGACGAAGATGGCTTTTTTGACACGGGCGATGTTGCGACCATTGACGCCAATGGCTTCATGGAAGTGACCGACCGATCGAAGGATGTGATCAAATCCGGCGGTGAGTGGATTTCTTCCATCGCGCTTGAAAACGCGGCGGTCGGTTATCCTGGTGTGGCGGAAGCGGCAGTCGTCGCCATGCATGATCCGAAATGGGATGAACGCCCGCTGATGATCCTGGTGATGAAGCCGGGGGCTGCCACGCCTGATCTTCCCGCGATGAATGCCTTCCTGGCCGATAAGGTCGCGAAATGGTGGCTGCCGGATAATCTGGTGGTAGTGGATGAAATTCCCCATACAGCAACAGGCAAGATCCTGAAGACGAAGCTTCGCGAAACCTTCAAGGATCACCGCCCGAAGCGGTGATCCCTACAGCGTCTCACCTTCCGCTGCGGCCTTCAGGCGCCTGAGTGCCTCAGCCCCACCCGGCATGGTGGGGTAGATCGCCAGCGCCGCTTCCATGCTGCGCAAGGCGCCCGGCGCATCGCCCGCCTCAGTCTGCAAACGAGACAGGCTTTGCAGGGCAATGAAATGCCGAGGCTCAAGCCTGAGCGCCTCGGCCAAATCACGCGCGGCTTCACGCATTTGCCCAAGCGCCGCCAGCGCTTCCGCGCGCAAATGCCAAGCGCTCGCCGCATTGGGGGCGAGCGTCAGCGCGGCATCAAAATCTTCGATCGCTTCTTCCGGCAGCCGAGCATTCATATTGCGCGTGCCGCGTTGCATCAGAAGCCGCGCGGCGGGTGATGCCGCTTCCACCCATAACTGCCGAATGCGCCCTTCCGCCAGCGCAAGCTGCGCCGCATCCCGGGACTCCCGCAGCACGGCAAAAAGCTGATCAAGCTCCGCTGCCCGCGGGGTGCCCTGCGCCAGCGCCAGCCCCGGCAGCGCCAAACCCAGCAGCAGGGCGGCGCGGCGCGTCATCATGCCAACTCGCGTGCCTTGGCGATGCCTTCCGGCTCCGGCCCGCCCGCCATCCAGTCCAGCAATTCCACCGTATGAATGGCCGGCATCGCCCCATCACCCAATTGGGTCAGGCAACCGATATTCCCCGCCGCAATAACTGCCCCGCCGGTGCGTTCCAGATGCCCAAGCTTCCGCGCCTTCAACTGCCCCGCAATTTCCGGCTGCATCAGGTTATAAGTCCCCGCCGAACCGCAGCAGATATGCGATTCCGCCGGTTCCTTCACCGCAAAACCGGCCTTCACCAACAAAGCCTTGGGCTCCGCCGTGATCTTTTGCCCATGCTGAAGCGAACAAGCCGCATGATACGCCACCGTCAGCCCCGGCGCTGGCCGGCTTGGCGCATAACCAAAGCGCGTCAGCACTTCCGAAATATCGGAAGCCAAACCCGCGATCTTCTCCGCCTTCTCCCGCCAGGGTGTCTCCTCCTCACGGAACATGAAGCCGTAATCCTTGAGCGTGGTGCCGCAGCCAGAGGCATTCACTACAATTGCATCCAGCCCCTCATTCTCAATTTCCGCCGACCAGGCCTCGATATTCGCCCGCGCCAGGCGCATCGCCGGATCATGATGGCCCATGTGGTGATCCAGCGCGCCGCAGCAGCCCTGGCCCTTAGTCACCACAACCTCAATCCCCATGCGCGTCAGCAGCCGGATCGTCGCCTCATTGATCGAAGGCGCCAATACCTGCTGCGCGCAACCCGTCAGCAAACCAACCCGCCCGCGCCTTTCACCCTGCGCCGGGAAAACCCCACGCCGCTCGATCGCCGAAGGCGATGGCATATGCGCCGGCGCCAGACGCAGCATGGCGCGCATCCTTTCCGCCATCGGTGAAGCGCCCGGCACCAACCGCGCAAAAGGCCGCGCCAGGCTGGCGCCTATCAAAGCCAGGCGAAACCGGCCCGGATAAGGCAATACCGCCGAGAGCAAACGCCGCAGAAAACGCTCCGCCGCCGGGCGCTGATAGGTCCGTTCAATATAGGCCCGCGCATGATCCACCAGATGCATGTAATGCACACCCGAAGGGCAGGTCGTCATGCAGGACAGGCAGGACAAGCAACGATCAATATGCCGCACCTCCAACTCACTCGCTGGGCGGCCCGACTCCAACATGTCCTTGATCAGATAAATCCGACCCCGAGGCGAATCCAACTCATCACCACGCAACAAAAACGTGGGACAGGTCGCGGTACACATGCCGCAATGCACACAACTCCGCAGAATGCGGTTGCTTTCGGCGATGTCCGGGTCGGCCAATTGGGCGGGGGAGAAAAGGGTCTGCATGAAACCTCTATAACCCACAACACAGATAAATGGCAGAACCGGGGGCTCCGCCCCCAGGCCCCCGCCGAAACTGAGTTCTAGCGGGGGCGGGCACCGAGGATATGGGCGATGGCGTAGGTCAGATCAGGGCGGTTCAGGGTGTAGAAATGGAACTCGTCCACGCCATTGGCCTGCAATAGACGCACCTGCTCCGCCGCAACCACAGCCGCCACCATGCGGCGGGTCTCCGCATCCTCTTCCAACCCCTCAAACAACTGGCCCATCCAGGCCGGCACACTCGCGCCACACATGGCCGAGAACTTCACCACCTGCTGGAAGTTTGAGACCGGCAAAATACCCGGCACGATCGGCACATTAATGCCCTTGGCATGGCAACGATCAATGAAACGCAAGAACGTCTCGCCCTCAAAGAAATACTGCGTAATGGCGCGCGTCGCACCCGCATCAATCTTGCGCTTCAGGAAATCCAAATCCGCATCTGCAGACAACGCCGCGGGATGTGTTTCCGGATAAGCGCCCACGCTGATCTCAAAATCGCCAATGCGCTTCAGGCCCCGCACCAAATCCTCAGCCTGCGCATAGCCGCCCGAATGCGGCACATATTCTGAGGCGCCCGCCGGCGGATCACCCCGCAAGGCCACAATATGGCGCACACCGGCAGCCCAATAGCGCCGCGCAACCTCATCCACCTCATCGCGCGTCGCACCAACACATGTCAGATGCGCGGCGGGGGTCAGGCTGGTTTCCGCCACCAGGCGGGCTACCGTGGCATGGGTGCGTTCCTGCGTGCTGCCCCCTGCCCCATAAGTGACCGAGACGAATCGAGGACCCAGCGGTTCCAAACGCCGAATGCAGGACCAAAGCTGTTCTTCCAGCTTGTCGGTCTTCGGCGGAAAGAATTCAAAGGAAAGCCTTGGCGCCGGCAAAGCCGCCGGAGCCGGAAGGGCGCTGAAACGCGGGCCAGTCAGCCAGCGCGCAAGCGGGCCAGGGGCAAGGTTATTCATGACAAATCCCGACATGGTGAGGCGTTTGCTTTTCCGCAACGGCGCCCCCCATTGCCCATCGCGTTGCTCTTGGCAAGAGCACGGCCCATGGGGTAAGCGGTTTCTATTAACAAGCTTTTTGCGCTAAGAAGCCTTTTATGAAACCATTCGCTGCCCGCATCCTCGGCCCTGCCGTGCTCGTCCTGCTGCTTTTGGCAGGCTGCGCCACGCGCCCGCCTGCCGATGACCCGGAAGCGTTGCAGGAGTTCCGGGAGAATAACGACCCCTTTGAACCTGCCAACCGAGCCATGTTTGAAGTGAACGAGGCCATAGACAAGGCCGTATTGCAACCGATCGCGGAAGCCTACCGGGATTTGCTCCCCAAACCGGTGCGATCCGGTATTCGCAATGTGCTCGGCAATCTGCGCACGCCAACGATCCTGACCGGCGACCTGCTGCAAGGTAATCTGACGCGCGCACGCGAAACACTTGGTCGCTTTATCGTGAATTCCACCATTGGGATTGGCGGCATTGTGGATGTTGGGCGCCGCTACGACGTGCATGGCCATTCCGAGGATATGGGCCAGACCCTGGCAGTATGGGGTGTGGGCGAAGGCTTTTATATTTTCGTCCCGCTTCTCGGCCCGAGCACAGCGCGCGATTTGGTGGGCTTTGGAATAGATATCTATACCAACCCCCAATCCATGATCGGCCAAGGACAAATCCTGGATGTATGGAATTACACGCGCATCGGCATGACTGTAGTTGATACACGTGAAGCCTTGCTGGAACCCTTTGACATGGTGCGCAAGACCTCGCTCGATCCCTATGCGACGCTCCGTTCCGCCTATCGCCAGCGCCGCGCCTTTGAAATCCAGAACACGGAAAGCCCCGGTGGCGCGGTTGCGCCAGCAGGTGGCGTTGGCTTCGGCCAGGGCGTGATGGAGCCCAAATAATGGCCCGCGTGTTGATGTCCCGCCGCCTTCTGCTTACCGGGTTTGCTGGCCTAGCCAGCTTCCCAGCACGCGCGCAGTCAATGGATATCTCTCGCGCCACTGCCTTTGTGAACAAGGCTGGGCAGGATCTGGTGACTGCCATCAACGATCCACGCTTGAATCTGACACAACGGCGCGACAAGGTCGCGAGCATTCTTCGGACCGCCATTGATATCGAAGGCACCGGCCGCTTCATCCTGGGGCGCTATGTGCGCCAGGCATCGCCCGCCGAATTGCAGGATTACCTCAAGCTTTTCGATGAAATCATTATCCGCAACCTCTCCGCGCGCTTCGGGGAGTATCGCGGCGTAAAGTTCTCGCTCGGCCGTTCCCAGCAGCGCACCGAAGAAGATGCGCTGGTCAGCACCCTGATTGAGCGCCCCAATAGCCCTTCCTTCACCCTGGATTGGCGGGTGGCTGAAATCAACGGACAGCCCAGGGTAGTGGATGTGATCGCGGAAGGCACATCACTCCGCCTGACGACGCGGAGCGAATATGCCGCTGTCATTCAGCGCAATAATGGGCGCGTGGCCTCACTGCTGGACGCCATGCGCGGCCAGATCGCCCAATTGGCGGCGCGCGAAGGCGGCTGATCAAACAGCCTTCAAGCCTTCAAGCTTTCATAAACCACCATCGCATGCCCCTTATGGGTAAAGCCACCCGCCGGGCGCATGCCGATATCCTCCATCACTTGCCGTGACGCTTCATTGCTTTCCCGCGCGACGGCAATGATGCGCGGAAGCCCGGCCGCATGGCCGAAATCGAGCGCGGCATGCGCCGCTTCCCGCGCATAGCCCTTACCGCGGCATTCCGGCCAAAGCGCATAACGAAGCGCGACGCCCCGCCCATCCGGGCGTTCCATCAAGCCACAAATGCCAAGAAACTCACCGCTGCCACGCACGAAGACAGACCAGGTGCCATAGCCACGGACCGCCCAGAAATCTACGTCGTCTTCAAGTTCTTCCCGAGTGCGTTCGGCACTTCGTGTGCCATGCAGCATGAAGCCAAAGACGCGTTCATCCGCCTTCAGGCGGATCAAATCAGGCAATTGCTCGGGCGCGGGCGGCAGCAGGGAAAGCCGCGCGGTGGTAATGCCGCGCGGTGTGCGCAGCGCGCCAAGCGCCTGGGTCACCGCTGCAAGGGCCGGTATTTGATGCGGTGCGGTTCTGTCGCATCCGCACCAAGGCGCCGGCGCTTGTCTTCTTCATAGGCTTGGAAATTGCCTTCAAACCATTCCACATGGCTATCGCCTTCAAAGGCAAGGATATGTGTCGCCAAGCGATCAAGGAAGAAGCGATCATGGCTGATGATCACCGCGCAACCGGCAAAATCCATCAACGCTTCTTCAAGCGAACGCAGCGTATCCACATCCAAATCATTGGTCGGTTCGTCCAGCAGAATGACGTTATGCTCGCGCTTCAGCATCTTCGCCAAATGCACGCGGTTGCGTTCACCACCGGAAAGCACGCCAACGCGCTTCTGCTGATCCCCACCCTTGAAATTGAAGGCGGCGACATAGGCGCGTGAAGGGACGCTCCGCTTGCCAATCGTGATCATATCCATCCCGTCCGAGATTTCTTCCCAGACGCTGCGCGTGTCATTCAGGCTGTCGCGACTTTGATCCACATAGCCAAGCTGCACGCTATCACCCACCACAAGGCTGCCAGCATCAGGTGTTTCGCCGCCGGTGATCATCTTGAACAGCGTGGATTTACCCGCGCCATTGGGGCCAATCACGCCCACAATACCACCCGGCGGCAGCTTGAAGGTCAGATTGTCAATCAACAGCCGATCGCCAAAACCCTTGGAGAGGGTCTCGGCAACAATGACGGTATTGCCCAACCGCGGCGCCGGCGGAATGGTGATTTCGGTCGGGTCCGGTGCCTTGTCCTGGCTGCGGCGGAGCAAATCCTCATAGGCCGCGATACGCGCCTTGGATTTCGCCTGCCGTGCGGCGGGTGACCGCCCGATCCATTCCTGTTCTTCCGCCAATTGCCGCTGGCGCGCGCTTTCTTCGCGTTCTTCCTGCGAAAGGCGCTTGCGCTTGGCTTCCAGATAGGCCGAGTAATTCCCCTCATAAGGGATGCCGCGGCCACGATCCACTTCCAGAATCCAGTTCGTAACATTGTCCAGGAAGTAGCGGTCATGGGTCACGATCAGCACCGCGCCCTGATATTCGCGCAGCGTTTTTTCCAGCCAGGCGACGCTTTCCGCATCCAAATGGTTGGTCGGTTCATCAAGCAGCAGCAGATCGGGCTTTTCGAGCAACAAGCGGCAAAGCGCCACGCGGCGCAGCTCACCGCCTGAAAGATTCGTGACAGCCAGATCCGCCGGCGGGCAACGCAGCGCATCCAGCGCAATATCCACCTGCCGGTCCACTTCCCAGCCATTCACCGCGTCAATTTTTTCCTGCAATTCCGCCTGTTCGGCGAG
>JAPLOJ010000421.1 GCA_026400795.1 Alphaproteobacteria bacterium | reverse complement strand
CAATTATTCACGTAATTCGGCAGCGCCATGTAGCGGGCAAGCTCTCGCCGCCCAAGCGCACGGGCGCGCACCGGATCGGTTTCAATGCAAACCTTTTGCTCCACCGCCAGCACCTTGCCCGCGCCAAGAATGGCCGCGGCCTGCGCGGTGTGTTCCGGCGTTACGTTGTAAGGCACGGCGCCATCCGCCGCGCTGCCCGAAAGGGCGAGCATTTTCGGTCCAAGGGCTGCCAGCAGCACCGGGCCTTCCAGCGTATCACCACCCGCCTTGCGCAAGCCATCCAAATAACCGCGCATGGCCGGGATGGGTTTTTCGTAGCGATGGCCACGCAAGCCTTCCACCATCGGGATATGGCTGACACCAAGCCCAAGCGCAAAGCGCCCTTCATGCAGCGCATTCAGCGTGGCGAGGCCCCTGCGTGCGGTAAAGGCATCACGCGCATAAATATTGGCAATTGAACTGCCGATGACGAGCTTCTTGCTATTCGCCAGCAGAAACCCCGCAAGCGCCATGGATTCATAGCCGCGCGATTCCGGATACCAGAAGCTGCCATAGCCGAGGCCTTCCACCCGGCTCAGCAAGGCGCCCAAGGCTGCCGCATCAAGCCGATCCGTGGAACACCAAACGCCCAAACGACCGAATTGCATGATTGTGATCCTTTTCCCGTAGCGCGGCTTAGCCGAAGGTTTCATCAAGCGCCTGAAAGCGCGGCAGATCAACCAGGGCGCTGAATTCCGCATAACTCATCATGGCACTTGCCGCCTTGGCCGGCGTGCCATCACGCTTGAGTACGGCAAGCGCATCAGCCACCGCACGCGTGGCAGAGAAAAGCGCCGTCACCGCATAAAACACCACAGCGAAGCCCATTTGTTCCAGGTCGCGCACCGTCAGCGCAGTAGTCTCATTACCATCCACAATGCTGACAACCTTGGGGCCGGGCACCTGACGCGCAACGATCTCTACCTCAGAGATTTTCTTGATTCCATCAACGAATACCAGATCAACGCCAGCATCCTGATACATCAGCGCGCGGCGCACGGCTTCTTCCGGGCCAATCGCCGGCATGGCGTCTGTCCGCCCGATGATCAGCGGCCCATTCGCGGGGCGGGACGCGATGGCGCATTTCAGCCGCCGGACGTTTTCTTCTGCCGGGATCAGCTTGATGCCGGCCAATTGGCCGCAGCGCTTCGGCGCCACCTGGTCTTCAAGATGGATCGCAGCAACGCCGGCCTGCGCATATTCTTCAATGGTGCGCGCGATATTTGCGGGGCCGCCATAGCCCGTATCCGCATCCGCAATGATCGGAATGCTCACCGCGCGGGCCATATCCCGCGCATGGGTGGTCATTTCCGTCTGCGTCAGCAACCCGATATCCGGCCGCCCCAGCCGAGACGCCGTGGCGCCGAAGCCGGTCATGTAAATCGCCTCAAACCCCGCTTGTTCGATCAGCCGCGCGGTCAGGCTATCGGGCGCGCCAGGGGCGGCGATGATGCCGCTGACCTTCAGGCGTTGACGCAAATGATCAGCAGCGCTCATGGCGCCCTCCGTCAGTTAAATCTGCTGTTCCCAGGCCGCCGGTATTAGTTGATACCCGCTGTCGCGCGGCACGAGGTGCGAGAAACCGGGGAAATGCAAATGCATCCCTGTGACCAGAAGCCTGTCGGTCGAGACCATGTCAAACACGCGCCGGCGCGTTGCTTCTGCCGCCTTGGTATCGGTATCAAACGCCATGCAGACTTCCGGGCGGGCGGTTTGCACTTCCGGTACATGGACAATATCGCCCCAGATCAAAAGCTGATCCTGGCCAGACGCAACCAGGTAGCCGGAATGGCCCGGCGTATGGCCATGAAAGGGCATGGCGGTCACGCCCGGGAAGACCTCACCTTTCTGGAACAGCCGCCAGCGATCCTTATAAGGCAACACCTGTTCCCGCCCCGCCTGGAAGAACAGCTTCTTTTCGCGGTCAGTGCCTTTGGCCATCGCGCCATCATCAAACCAATGCTTCGGTTCGTTTTCATGCATGACCAATTCGGCATTGGGGTAATGCGGCAAGCCAGTGGCCATATCCGTGAGGCCGGCCGAATGATCCGGGTGCATATGCGTCAGCATCACCACCTCAATATCGGCGGGATCAACGCCAAGCGCCTTCAGATTAGCCAGGATCTTGCCGGAACTTGGCTGCATGTAACTGCCGCACCCGGTTTCAATCAAAGCCAGCCGCCCTGCCGACCAGATCAAGAAGGCATTGACCGCGGTGCGACGTGCGGGGCGGAAATTTGCCGTCAGGATTTGGCGCGCTTCATCTTCGGTGATGTTGCGCAAGACATCCAGATTGCCATCAAGGAAGCCATCGCTGATGGCGGTGACAATGATGTCACCAACGCGGTGATGATAAACACCTGGAATTTGAAGTGTTGGCGCGTTTTTCATGATGACAATATCCCCCAAATTCACTCCAGACCGACGCATGGTTGGTCTGAGCGTAGTCAGTTGGCCGCAAGCGAGGTAAGGTTATGGAAGGCAGTGCGTCGTGGCAATATTTGCCTTCTTCGGTAGCGACGATTCCCCAGAATCGCGCCTTTGGCGGCACTTCTCGGCAACAGTGATGTTGCTCCGCAAAGGCCACCCGCGCGCTCAACTCAAGACTAACGCCGCCGTGCATGACAATATCAGTTGCTTAGGACACGCCTGGACGACCAAATGTTATTCGCCCCATTTTTCCAAGTAAGTGGCGT
Source organism: Alphaproteobacteria bacterium (assembly GCA_026400795.1). GTDB lineage: Bacteria > Pseudomonadota > Alphaproteobacteria > Acetobacterales > Acetobacteraceae > Neoroseomonas. The sequence goes on along the minus strand of JAPLOJ010000421.1, from coordinate 17 downwards.
AATTTCTACACCATCCT
>JAPLOJ010000308.1 GCA_026400795.1 Alphaproteobacteria bacterium | reverse complement strand
GCGGCTTCGGCCATGGGGCCTTCGGCCTTCAGCGTGGTCGCAAAATCATGGATCGCCATGATGGTGGCACGCATTGCTGCCCCCGGCAGAATGCAGGCGCGAATGCCAATCGCGGCCATTTCTTCCGCCGTGAAGCGGGGAGAAATGCCGGTCATGTTGTAGAAGACCGGGCCTTTCACCGTCTGGCAGATATGCGCCACTTCTGCCTTGTCCTTCGGGCCTTCCACAAAAGCGAGGTCCGCCCCCGCTTCCAAAAACGCATTGGCGCGGGTGATGGCTTCTTCCATGGAACCGCCATGCGCCCCGCGCGCATCAGTACGCGCGATGATCACAAAATCAGGGTCCAGCGCATCGCGCGTTTGGCAAGCGGCGCGGATTTTGAGCACGGCTTCATCGCGCGCAATCACTTCACGCCCAGCGACATGGCCGCAGCGCTTGGGCGCCACCTGGTCTTCCAGATGCATCCCCGCCACACCGGCGCGTATATATTCTTCCACCGTGCGCACCACATTGATGGCATTGCCAAAGCCCGTATCGGCATCAGCAATCAAAGGCGCGCGCACGGCTGAGGCGATCAATTTCGCGTTCAGCGCCATTTCGGTCAGCGTAATCAGCCCCGCATCCGGCAGGCCGAGCAGATTGAGCGAGGTGCCATAGCCCGACATGTAAAGCGCCGGGAAACCCGCATGTTCCAGAATGCGGGCCGACATGGCGTTGAAGCAGCCCGGCAGGATCAGCGGTGCGGGTTCCTTCAACAAAGCGCGCAAGCGAGTGGTGGCGCGGGCGGGGCTGGCTTGACCAAGGCGCATGAGCGTTTTCCTTATTTCAGCGGGAAGCCGAGCGAACGCAGCGCGGCCTTCAGCCCATCGCGCCCACGCAGCGCACTGATGGAACCAATGCGCGAAATCACGCGCTGAGACCAATTGTCGGCGGCCATTTCATAACGCTTGGAATATTCCGCAAGCTTTTCATCATAGGAAGCGCGCAGCGCCTTTTCTTTGGTGGTGGAATAGGTTTCGTGATGCAGCACTGCTTCCTGAGACAAACGCGGCTTCACCGCGCTTTCCTTGCCCGGCGCGGCGTAGCCCACGCAAAGGCCAAAGACCGGGGCGGCGCCGGGCGGCAGGCCCAGCATGGCGGCCACGCGCGGCACATCATTGCGGAGCGCGCCGATGTAAAGGGTGGCAAGGCCCATGCTTTCCGCAGCCACCACGGCGTTTTGTGCCGCAAGCCCGGCATCAATGGCCGCAACCAGGAAGGTTTCCAGGAAGGGCATCCCCGCCAGGGAGACACCTTCTTGATGCCCCAGCCGTTCATTGCGCGACACATCGGCGATGAAGACCAGGAAGATCGGGCATTGTTCGATATGCCGCTGCCCGCCCGCGATTTCCGCGAGCGCCTTGCGCTTTTCGGGGTCATTGACCGCAACCACGGACCAGGTCTGCAAATTTGAAGACGTCGCCGCCGATTGCGCCGCCGCGATAAGGGATTCCAGCGTGCCTGCGGGTAGCGCATCGGGCCGATAGCCGCGCACCGAACGGTGCGACAGCAAAAGGGCCATGGTGTCATTCCAGGGGCCGAGCTTGGGTTCGGCGCCGGCGCCGTAACGCGCGGTCAGGGCAGCCGCAGCCGGCAATTGCATACCATCCATTTGGGTAGTCCTTCTCAATGATGAGGAGAGGTTAGGCCAGAATGGCGCGGTGGGAAATCACCCCGGCTGACGCCACCCCGCCGCCGGGTGAGGTGCCGCCAGCAAAGGCCCGGCGCCAAAAAGCTTTTCGCGGTAGGTGCCCGGCGTGTAAGCCTGCTTGTAGCGCCCGCGTTCCTGAAGCGCGGGCACCAAAAGCCGCACCACATCTTCCAGACATTCCGGTGTGACGGTGCGCGACAGGTTGAAGCCATCCACATCTGCCTGATCCATCCAGGCAATCAGCTCCTCGGCCACCTCATCCACGCTGCCGATGATGGGCGGCTGGCGGCTGCCGAGCACCATACGGTCAATCAGCGCGCGCTTGGTGGCGCGGGGGGCGGCGGCGCGGAGCGCTTCCACATTGGAACGGATGGCCTGGCTTTGGCCTGCCCCCGGCAATTCCTCATCCATGTCGAAACGCGCCAAATCAATGCCGAGCGAGGCGGAAGCATGCGCCAGCGCGCCTTCAATGCTGGCGTGCTGGCGATATTCGGCGAGCTTCGCCTCGGCCTCCGCCCGCGTGCGGCCAATGATCAGCGTGGCGCCGACGAATACACCGATCGGGCGCGGCACGGCGCGGGCACGCAAATCCGCGACCAACTTCGCCACATGCGGCTTTGGCCCGCCATTCAGAAAGACGCATTCCGCGTGCTGCGCGGCAAAACCCCGCCCGCGATCTGAAGCGCCCGCCTGATACAAAACCGGTGTGCGCTGCGGTGATGGTTCCACCAGATGCGGCGCATCCAGCCGATATTGCCGGCCTTGATGCGTGATGCGTTTCACGCGCGCGGGATCGGCATAGATGCCCGCAGCACGATCTCGCTTCACCGCATCGGCGGCCCAGGATTCCTCCCACAACCGATAGAGGATTTCCATATATTCATCGGCCAGATCATAGCGATCATCATGCGCCATTTGCCTATCCAGCCCCATGGCGCGCGCCGCGCTATCCAGATAGCCCGTCACGATATTCCAGCCGATGCGCCCTTTGGTGAGGTGATCCAGCGTGGAAAAACGCCGCGCCATCAGTGCTGGGCTTTCCCAGGCCAGGTTGCACGTCACGCCAAAGCCAAGGTTGCGCGTGGCCGCCGCCATCGCCGGTACAATCAGCATCGGGTCTAGCAGCGGCACCTGCACGGCATTCCTGATGGCCGCATCGCCATTCCCGCCATGAACATCATAAATCCCCAGCACATCCGCCAGAAACAGCCCGTCAAACAGCCCTTCTTCCAAAAGCCGCGCGAGGCCCATCCAGTATTCAAGCGAGAGATAGTCAGCAGACCGATCACGCGGATGCGTCCACATGCCCTGCTGGATATGGCCAACACAGGCCATATCAAAGGCATTGAAGCGGATCTCTCGCTTCACAGCGAAAGCCCTGGGATCAACAAGGCTTCCAGCACGCGGCGCCGATTGCCATCAATCACCACCGCCTTGCGCGCTTTCAAATCAAAGCCAATGCCCACCGCTTCCGCCGCGGCCACCGGAGCACCTGTCACGCCATCATGCAGCAAATGCGTCCAGGTGGTGGTTTTCTCCCCCAACGCACGCAGCCCGCTATGGATGATCAGCAAATCCCCCACGCGCATCGGCTTCAGATAGACCAGGCGATATTCCAACGCCGCGCTGCCAATGCCTTCTTCGCGCGCGCCCAATTCCTCAGAGCCGCGAAAGCGCAGATTGGGCACGCCATCCCAGATGCGCGCAATCACCACATCCGGGCGCATCAGCCCGGCGCGATCACAATCCTCGGCCCTTATGGCGCCCAGATGCGCCTCGGTCAGACCCATGGCCGCCGTGGCGGCGAGGTCGGGCGGCATGCGGATGGGGTCAAAGGGCAGCCCGCGCGGCCCGGCATGATCCGGCAGCGTCACCGCCAGGCTCGCGATTTTCTCATCCAGCCCCGCCGGCAAGGGCAGAACCTCGCCCGAGCGCGGGTCGCGCAATTCAATATCCGAAACCAGCGCCGCCGCCGCTACCCCGGTGCCGCTATTGCGGATTTCGGCATAGGTGCGCAGCGCGTCCCCGCGCCTTTCCACAATGCCGCCAAAAATCGTGAAAGCCGTCCCCGCCCCCATTTCGCGCAAAAAGCGGATATGCTGATCAACCGGCGCGAAAAAGCCACGATCCGGCGTGATGCCAAGCGCCAGCGCCAACCAGCCCATCCCATCCCCCGCCCGGGCAAGGTAATGGCGCACATTCATATGCCCCATCACATCGCATTCGCCGCTTTGCACGCTGCCCTTGCCGATCACGATCATCCTGGGGTCCCCTTTGTCGCCCGCACAACACCCCGGCCCGCCCCCATAAGCAAGACTGACCCCTTGAGCCCGCCAAAACTTCGGCGCAGCATACCCCCAAGCAAAAGGAAGGAAGCACACCATGGATGTCGGTATTTTCAACCTCATGGGCTATCGCAATCGCGGCGTGCCCACGGCCTCGATCTATGACCAGACCATCGCGCAGGTGAAGGCCGCAGAAGCCGCCGGCTTCAACATCGCCTGGTTAGCCGAGCATCACTTCTCCAACTACTGCGTCTGCCCATCGCCGCTGATGATGCTGGCGCGGCTGGCGGGCGAGACCTCACGCATCAAACTCGCTTCCGGCGTTGTCATCGTGCCGCTCTACCACCCTTCCCGCCTGATCGCCGAAATCGGCATGGTGGATTCGCTAACCCATGGTCGGCTCGTTCTCGGCGTTGGCAGCGGGTATCAGCCTTATGAGTTTGAACGCTTCGATGCATCCCTTCAGGAAGCGCCGCATCGGCTGCTGGAAGTGATGGCCATGATGGAAAAGGCCTTTGGCGGCGAGACCTTTTCCCACGAAGGCGAATACTATTCCCTGCCGCAAACCCACATTGCCCCCCGCCCCGCCGGCAAACTGCCGGAGATTTGGGTGGCCGGCGACAACCCCGACCTGCACCGCTACGCAGCCCAACGTGACTGCGTGGTGATGGTAACCCCCCGCCACTTCACCCCTGCCCTTTTGGCCGCCGCACGCCGGCGCTTTGAAGATATTTGGCGCGCCGCCGGCAAATCGCCCGAGGCGTTGCGCTTCGGCGCCATGCGCCCCTTCTGCGTGACGGATGACAAGGCCGAAGCCATGGCCTTCCTGGAAAATGCGCGCTGGCAAATCCGCCTGTCCCAAAGCCTGCGCCGCAAGGAACAGGAAATGGATGGCGGCCTGCTG
>JAPLOJ010000138.1 GCA_026400795.1 Alphaproteobacteria bacterium | reverse complement strand
TCCCGTTCACCTTCGTTCACGGGACACGCACTAAAGTTTTGTTTGGTCGCATTTCCCGAGTCGCCAAGCGGGTCCGCTTGGCTCGGAAATGCTCCAATTAGTGCCCGTCCCGTTCACCTTCGTTCACGGGACACGCACTAAAGTTTTGTTTGGTCGCATTTCCCGAGTCGCCAAGCGGGTCCGCTTGGCTCGGAAATGCTCCAAGTCGCCGCTCATAATTCCGCTGTGAAACAGGCGGAAACGATTATTGTTGGCCCAAGCCTTGGCAGGCGGGCCTTTGGGGTTCAGTTTCACCCCTGATTTTTCGAAAGGGTCCTGTGGCTGATGAGCGAACCTCGCCCCATTCAATTGTTTGATGTCATGGCGCAGCAAAAGCTGATCCGCCCGGAGCTCGATCGGCGCATTGCCGCGGTGCTCGATTCGGGCCGTTTCATCATGGGGCCCGAGGTGGCGGAGCTTGAAGAAGGGCTCGCCAGCTTCGCGGGGGCAGCGCATTGCGTGGGCGTCTCCTCCGGCACGGATGCGCTGCAAATCGCCATGATGGCGGAAGGGATCGGGCGCGGCGATGCGGTATTCCTGCCTGCCTTCACCTATACCGCGACCGCTGAGGTTCCCTTGGTGCTGGGCGCCACGCCGGTTTTCGTGGATGTGGATAAGTTCAGCTACAATATGGATATCGCCGATCTGGAACGGCGGGTCGCGGAAGTAAAGCGCCGCGGCTGGCTGCGCCCGCGCGCTGTGGTGGGCGTTGATCTGTTCGGCCTGCCGGCGGATTGGCCGGCAATTGAGGCGATTTGCGCGCGCGAAGACATGTTTGCCTTGGATGATGCGGCGCAGGCTTTCGGCGCCAGTATCAATGGCAAGCAGCTTGGCCGCTGGGGGCATGCCACGGCGCTGTCCTTCTACCCCACCAAGACACTCGGCGCTTACGGCGATGCCGGGGCGCTGATCACGGATGATCCGGCGCGGGCAGAACTTTATCGGAGTCTCCGCACCCATGGCGAAGGCAAGACCCGCTATGAGGTTGAGCGCACCGGCATGAATGGCCGGATTGATACCATCCAGGCGACGATTCTGGCGGCGAAGCTGCCGCTGCTGGCGGGCGAACTTGCCATGCGCGCCAAGATCGCCGCCGTCTATAACGCGGCCTTTGGCGCCAAGGTGGGCATCCAGGCCGCCCCCGCTGATGCGGTAAATGCCTGGGGGCTTTACACTATTCGGCTTCGCGACAGCGACCAGCGGAGCAAGGTCCAGGCGGCCCTGACCGCTGAGCGCATTGGCAGTGGCATCTATTACCCAAAGCCGCTCCATCGCCAGCCGGCCTATGCCGCGCATCACGCTGCGGCGTTCTTGGGCGATGCCGCGCCGCTTGCCATTAGCGAAAGGCTTGCTGGGCAGGTCCTGTCGCTGCCGATGCACGCCTACATGAACGAAGAAGATGCCGCCCGCGTGGCCGAAGTGGTGCTGAAAAACTTGTAATTCCGGTTTGGTTTCGGCAGCATCGGGGCGCTCAGGAAAAGGGGCGCTTCATGCATCGTCGCACGCTTCTGGCCGCAACCGGCGGCGCCGTTCTCGCCGCCAGCGGCAGCGCACGGGCAGAAGAACCTGTTGATGTCGCGCTGGTGCTCGCTGTTGATGTGTCCCGTTCCATTGATGAGGATGAGGCAAAGCTGCAACGCGAGGGCTATCGCGATGCGGTGACCGATCCTGCTGTGTTGGCGGCCATTCGCGGTGGCATGATCGGCGCCATTGGCTTGGTTTATATCGAATGGGCGGGCATTGAATATCAGCGCACCGTCCTGCCCTGGACACGCATCGCGACTGAAGCCGATGCGCGCAATTGGGCGGCGGCCTTGGCGCAAGCGCCGCGCGCATCGCTTTCCTGGACCTCCATCTCGGGTGCCATCATCCACGCCCGGCGCGAATTGACCGCCTGCCCCTTTGAAGCGACGCGGCGCGTGATTGATGTCTCGGGCGATGGGCTTAACAATAGTGGCCCACCCGTGGAGGTGCTGCGTGATGAGGCTGTGGCAGAAGGCATCGTGATCAATGGCCTGCCCATTGTGAATGACCGTCCGACCTTTGGCCGCCCGCCACCGGCCAATCTTGATCTTTACTTTCGGGATCGCGTGATTGGCGGGCCGGGGGCATTTTATATTGTTGCTGAGGATTTCAACAGTTTCGGTCAGGCCGTGAAGCGCAAACTGATCCGCGAGATTGCTTGAAGGGTGCGCCTTTGGATCATGTTGCGTTTTGGCGCTCCATGAAAAATCTTGATCCGAGCAAATGACTCACATCCGCTCACCGGACATGCCTAAGTTACTATTTGGCCCCATGTCCCAAGTCGCCCAGTCATTCAACTTGGCTCGACAATCATCTGACCAGGCGCTTCCTCATCCTCCTCACCACGCCCGATCAGGTGCAGGGCACGGCCGCGGATGCCGCGCAGGGCCAGCGCATGGATCAGCGCATCTTCCCGGCCATGGGTTACCCAAACCTCCTGCGCACCGGTCTCCGCGCAGGTTTCGAGCAGCTCATCCCAATCGGCATGATCGGAAATCACCAACGGCAATTCGACGCCACCCTGGCGCGCGCGCTGCCGCACGCCCATCCAGCCAGAGGCATTGGCGACGACCGGTTCCGCAAGCCGCCTTGCCCAGCGATCAGCAATGGCGGAAGGGGGCGCGAGTACAATCGCACCCTTCAGCGCATCCTTGCGCGCAACCGTTGCGGGCAGCAGCGGGCCTAGTGCGATACCCAATGCCTCATAAACAGTGCAAAGCGCCTGCTGCGCGCCATGCAGATGGATCGGCCGATCATAGCCCGCCGCGCGCAACATGCGGATCAGGCGCTGGCATTTTCCAAGCGCATAACAGCCAATCACATGGGTCCGTTCGGGGAACAATGCTGCTGATCGCAACAACCGCGCAATCTCCCCCATCGCATCCGGGTGGCGAAATACCGGCAGGGCAAAGGTCGCTTCCGTGATGAAGACATCGCAGCTTTCCACCTCAAACGGGGCGCAGCTTGGGTCAGCCCGGCGCTTATAGTCGCCGGAAACCACCACGCGGCTGCCCTGCCATTCCAGCGCAATTTGCGCCGAACCCAGCACATGCCCGGCCGGACGCAGCCAGAGCTTCACGCCATTCAGGTTGATCACCTCTCCATAGCGCAGCGCCTGTTGCACGCCGCCGGCGCGACCTTCGCCGAGCCTTGCAGTCATGATGACGAGTGTTTCTAGCGTGGCGAGCACCGCCCTATGGCCGGGGCGTGCATGATCCGAATGGCCATGGCTGATCACGGCCCTATCCACGGCGCGCAGCGGATCAATGAAAAACCCGCCGGGTTCGCAAAAAAGCCCGGCCGGGGTCACTTTCAGCCAGGTCTCGGGATGCGGGGGCGCAATAAAACCCATGGATTGCCGGTGGTGCCGTGTCATTTTGATACCAACGCCTTAACGCCAAGACATACCGACGCCAAGCCGTTGTCCCTTAGATAATGCCTGGGCTTTGCTCCTGATAGCGGCAATCCGCATCAGCATGCAGCGCCCGGCTCCCCCCGGCTCGCGATTCTTCGGAGGTTGGCCACGGCTTCGGCAATGGCCGGCTAGGTCAATGCTCTCCTCGGCCCGGCCCGCCAAATACAAGGCAAATGGTGCGCGGGCGCATTTTGGGGGCGGGGAAGGTCAGCATGAATCGGACCATTAGCCTTTAATCTTGGCCTGACCAGTGAATGTGTCTAGTCTTGTGTAGTCAGAATGCCTTTTTTCGATCAAGACACCTCTTCTCGTGGAAAAAGCGTCTATGTCGTCTAGCTCCGACCCAGGGGGTCGTTCCATTGCCGCCCACCAAGGCGAGGCTGATGCAGCAGGCTTCCTGCAGCGCGGCGCCGTTGTGGCGTTCACTTCACCTCATTTGCTTGGCGCGCGCATACGGCAGATGGGCGCTGACTCCACGCGCGAATTGGTTCTGCCGAGCCGTTCCGGTCGTGCTGGCATCAACGTCTTGCCCTCTCGTGAAGTGGCAACAAGCCAGGGCATGACCATGCATGACCACGCGCTATGGCAAAAATTGCTTCACGCGCCAACCATTTCCCCGACCCATGTCCGAACCGCTATTCAGGAAGCCGCGACTGAGGGTCTTCGGGGGCGCGCCGCCATGGCGTGGGCGGAGGAACAGAAGGCGGCGGATGCCACCGCGCTGCGGCGTATGTTTTTCCTGTTGTTGACGGATTTGATACGTCGCACGGAACTGCCGGCCGAAGCCAAGGTGCCGCCGGAACAGGAAAGCCTGATTTATCTACGCCCGCGCATTGGCAAGGCGGTGGCGCGCGTTGCGCGGCGTTTCAGTATGGCGACCGACGCTGTGGAAGCCGCGATAGAAGCCCTTGCCGGCGTTTTCATGCCGCTCGGCAAGGCCGATGATACCGTCACCGGGCACACGCGCCGCGCGCATGCCGAATTGCAATCCTTCGTCAAGGAACTTGACCAATGGCTTTCGTCCCCTCGTGACAATGCCCGCGACCTTGGAGCGGAATTTGTGTTGCGTAGGGCGAAGCTCACGCTGATTTGTGCCAAGGCGGCCATCAACGAATTGGACCGCGTATTGGACGACACGACCATCCTGCTGCGCGCTTGGCAGCGCGACCAATCATCAGTCACGCGCCGCGCCTTACGGCCGGAATGGCTGCTTAATGGGTGGGATGTCATCATTGCTCTCTGGCACCAATCTGAACCTTCGGACCGTGCGGCAATCATCTGGGAAATGAACCATCTTGTTCCGGACTTGCCCAAGGAAGTTGAGGGTTGGAGCGGTTTTCCCGAGGGCGCCGCCAAGCTCCGCCTTGAGGGCTCCGCGATGGTCCAGGGCCCGGATTGGCGTTGCAGCCGCCCCTTGGGATTCATTGCCCGGAACGAATTCCTTCTTGCTGGGACGCACGCGATCTCTCTTGCTACTGAGGCGAAGAAACTGCGTGACGCTTATCTTGTGCAGTCCGCCCGTTCGCTTACCCAGGACTCGGATGAAGCCGGCAAGGGCGAAGATCCGCTTTCCAGAATAACCAAACGTACCTCAAGAGCGTCGGATACGGTGCTACAGCAGGTGGTGGCGGTGCTTGAGGCTGTGCCGTCTCGCGCCATGCTTGACCCTATTATCGAAGCGGCGCGCCCACGCCTTAAGATGCTGCGGCTACCCCGACCGATCACTTTTGCGCGGATCCTGTTCCTGCCCTTTGATGGTGCGGTTGTGCCCATGAAGGAATGGGCCGAGGGTAGCGCCAAGTTTCCTCGACCAGCGCTTTTGCCGATATCTGAAGCGATAAGGGCGGCAATGGGGCCAGCGGCGGAAAAAATTTCTGCCAATCTTGGCGGCCGCAACTTCTTCGATGTGCTTCAAGTGGATTCTGAAGGACGAACGCTTTGGGCCGAGGCCGTGCGGCTTGCCCCAACGCTCTCCTTCCCGGCAGGCTTGCCTGGCGCCGGACTCAATGAAGCGCAAAGCGAACAATTGCTTGAACTAGCGGTCGGCATCTGGCGGCACGCGGATAGGATTTGGGACGCGAAGCTTGCCTCCTTCTCTGGACCGTCGCCTGAATTGGTCATTGCCGCGCTTAAAGGGCCGGCGCAGGAAGGGCAAAGGGTGTTCAGCCTCGCCCTATTGAGCCTGTTGGACCGGGCACAAAGCCCCGGGTCGGTCCTTGCTACGGCGGCACGTCTTTTACCGATTGCCGGCAGCATCGCCGATGAGAAGCTTGAGGAATTGCAACGCGGCCCCCTGCCGACGCTGCCCGCTGAGGATCCAGTGCGCGCTGCACATATCGCGGAAGAATATGTCGCGCAGCTCAAGGAATTTGAAAGCGCCCCGCCTGGGCGCTTAAACGACCGGCGAGCCGTGATCGCACCGCTTCTGCAGCAAATTGGAGTTGCGGCCGAGGAGGCTGCACAAAACATCATGAATCGCCAATTGCTGCCTGCCCTGCATGAACCGAATGCCAAGCGCCGGGCTGCGGTTGTCTTGAATGTTGAGATTTTGGCCCGCGCACTCAGGCGCTTAGAAGAAGCCGGGCGTCGTGCTGGGCGCTTTGAAGCCTTCGACAAATTGCAGCTTAGCTATGCCGCAAAGCTCAAAGCCATTCTGAACGGTTTGGATGGCGGTGGGCTACAACGCCATGATGTCATCAGAACGGCTGAAATCCTGCTGGGCACCGAAAAGGCGATGGCCATGGCCGGCCCTCAACCCAAGTCCACGCCCCGCAGGTAAGGCCGCCGATCCTGCTCGTCACAAAATGGGGTTCCCTGAAGACAGCGCCTGCGCCATGATCGGCGCATTCGCAACATCCCCTGTCAGGATATTCCCATGGCTCTCCGCTGCGATCTGATCATCCGCGATGCGACCATCATTGATGGCACCGGCGCCGCAAGCCGGCGCGGTGATATTGGTGTCTCTGGCGACCGCATCGTGGCGGTGGGTGATTTGGCCAGTGCGAGTGCTGACCGTGAAGTGATGGCCGGCGGCAAGGCCGTGGCACCCGGCTTCATTGACAGCCACACGCATGATGACCGCGCTGTGCTGTGTGGGCCCGCCTGCATGACCTGCAAGATCAGCCAGGGGGTCACCACGGTTGTTGTCGGCAATTGCGGTGTCAGCCTTTCGCCCGCGCGCTTCACCAAGCGCCCACCGCCGCCGCTTGATCTGATTGGCGAAGATGGCTGGTGGCGCTTCGATAGTTTCGGCGATTACGCGCATGAGCTGAAAAAGCAGGGCTCGGAAGTGAATACCTATGCGCTGGTCGGCCACCAGACCATGCGCGTGGAAGCCATGGATGGCGATGTCATGCGCGTTGCCAATGACGGCGAAATCGAACGCATGCGGCTGCGGGTGAAGCAATCGCTCGCCGAAGGCGCTTCAGGCTTTTCCACCGGGCTTTACTATCCGCTGAATATGCATGCCACCACCGAAGAAGTGATCGCGGTTGCAGAGCCTTTGCGCGCTTATGGCGGCATTTACGTCACGCATATGCGTGACGAGGCGGATCGTGTCTGCGCTTCCATCGAAGAAACGCTGAAAATCGGTGATCGTGTCGGCTGCCCGGTTTGGATCAGCCACCATAAATGTTCGATGCCGGAAAACTACGGGCGGTCCAATCAGACACTCGCGCTGATTGATGCTTATGCGCAAAGCCAGGAAGTCTGCTTTGACGTCTATCCCTATCCGGCGGGGTCCACCGTGCTGATGCCCGATCGGCTGCGCGATGATGTGAAGGTGATGATCACCTGGTCCATCCCGCATCCGGAAATGTCGGGCAAATATTTGTCTGACATTGCGCGTGGCTGGAATACGGATATCCGCATGGCGGCTGAACGCCTGCTGCCGGCGGGACAAATTACCTTCCAGATGGATGAAGC
>JAPLOJ010000425.1 GCA_026400795.1 Alphaproteobacteria bacterium | reverse complement strand
GCTTCCATCACATCCGGATGGCGATAGAGCGTTTCTTCGACTTCAAGGCTGCTGATATTCTCACCGCCCGAGATCACGATATCCTTGGCGCGGTCCTTGACTTCGATATAGCCATCGGGGTGCAGCACGCCCAAATCACCGGTGCGGAACCAGCCATCCACAAAAACCGCTGCATTGGCCTTGGGATTACGCAAATACCCCTTCATCACCGTATTGCCGCGAATGGCAATCTCGCCAATTGTCGCGCCATCTGCCGGCACTGCCGCGCCCGTTTCGGTATTGATCACCGTCGCTTCTTCCAGCGTGGGCAGAGCAACACCTTGCCGCGCCATGAAGGCGGCTTTTTCCCCTAAAGGCAGGTCATGCAAGCCTGGCTGCCAGGCGCAAAGCAGCGAAGGGCCATAGCATTCCGTCAGGCCATAAAGATGCGTGACATCGAAGCCAAGCTTCTCCATTGCCGCGATCACTGGCGATGGCGGTGCCGCCCCACCAGTGGCAATCCCCACGCGATGCGCGAAGCTGCGCCGCTGATCTTCTGGCGCATGGATCAACATGGTCAACACCACCGGCGCGGCGCAAAGATGCGTGACGCCATGTTCAGCAATCAGGGCGAAAATCCGCGCAGGCTCTATGCGACGCAGGCAGATATGCGTGCCGCCTTGCAGCGTGACAGCCCAGGTATAAGTCCAGCCATTGCAATGAAACATCGGCAGCGTCCACAGATAGACGCTTTGTGCATTAAGCCCAAAGGAAAGCGCATTGCCGCAGGCATTCAAATAGGCACCGCGATGGTGCACCACGACCCCCTTGGGATCGCCCGTGGTGCCGGAAGTATAGGAAAGTGAAATCGCCGCCCATTCATCTGTCGGCGGCACCACCGGAAAGGCAGGGTCACCGCCAGCGATGAAATCCTCATAAGGCGTGGCTTCAATCGCCGCGCCACCTGGGCCTTCTGGATCATCAACGATGATAACGCGGGGCGGGCTTTCTGCGCCTTCCAGCGCGGTATTCACCAGCGCGGCAAATTCACGGTCCAGCAGCAGAATCTTCGCGCCAGAATGGTCCAGAATGAAGCGCACTGTCGGCGCATCCAGCCGCGTATTGATGGGGCAGAGCACCGCATGCGCCATGGGCACGCCATTATGTGCTTCCAGCATTTCCGGAATATTCGGCAATAGCGCCGCGACCACATCGCCTGGCGCTATACCCGCCTGACGTAGCGCAGAAGCCAAGCGCCGGCTGCGGTCTAGAAACTGCGCATAGGTGATGCGCCTGGCGCCATGAATAATGGCGACACGCTTGCCCCAGACATGCGCTGCCCGCGGCAAGAAGGAAACGGGCGAAAGCGGCACGTGATTGGCGGCAGTTTTCGGCAGATTATCCTGCATGCGTCACCCCTTTCCCAAAACTCGAGGCGCACTGATGGCGCAGCGCATCCGCGCCGCATCGCGCAACATCGCCGCTACTTCCGCGTGATGCGCGCTACCCGGATCAAAAGCACCCGCGCGAATTGCGGCAGCCAAGGCACTATCCGGCGCCTCAGTCGCACCCGTCAGGCGCTGCATGGTGGCGCGCGTTGCTGCTGCCCAGGCATTATCCTGCACAGCCTCGCGCGCCGCAATCGCCATGGCATTGGCGATCATGCGCGCGGTGAAGGCATCCGTGCCGGAAAGTTTCGGCAGAATCTCCTGCAACAGCGCATCCCGCGCCGTGGCCAGTAGGCTTGGGCCTTCCGGGGCTTCACGCTGCATGGGGCACCCCCGTCATATTCAGGATTTCCCATTCAAGCTCTGGCACGATATGGCCCGTGAGTGCCAATTCCAGGCTGGTTTCCTTGCCGGAAAGGTGCCGCTCTGCCTGGTCAATCGCAATCACTGCCCAGCGTATATGCGCGGCCAATTCCCACCAAATGACGCGCGCCGCATCCACCGCGCGGCCCGCTTCTGCGGCATAACCGGCATAGAAGGCATCACGCGCGCCAATACCGCCTGCCTCGTAAGCGCTGCCAAAGCGCCAGCATTTGGCACAGAACCAGCCCAGATCAGCATGCGGATCGCCCCAGGCAGCAAACTCCCAATCCAGCACCGCCGTCACGCCAGCTTCCGCCAGCATCAGATTGCCGGTGCGGAAATCATTATGGTTCAGCACGGGCGGCAGCGGCGGCGGCGCGGTGCGTTCCAAATGCCGCAAGCCCCATTCCAGCACCGGGCGCGGCAGCACCTGCCGATTCAAAGCGTGGCGCTGCTCCGCCACAAAGGCAAGGCAGGCATCATCTGGCGGCGTGCCGAGAAAAGCCAAATCCGCGCGCGGCGGCGTAATGCGATGAATGCGCGCCAATTCGCGCCCCAAACCCGCCACCGCCGCATCACGTCCGCCGCAAAGCGTTTCGCTTTTCACCACGCGATGCCCAGCGGCAATGCCCTGAACGCGACGCATGATGAAAAATGGCGCACCAAGCACGCCGGTATCCTCACACAAATAAAGCGGCGCCGGGACCGTCACGCCCGCAGCAAAAGCTGCCTTCAACAGCGCAAATTCTGCTGTGCGCGGCAGGGAAACTGCCAAGGTCGCCGCGTTGTCGGTACGCAGTACCCAGGCTTCGTCGCGCCCTGCCAACGTCACATCCACAGCCCAATTCTGCTGAATGGCACCGCCGGAAAGCAGCGCCATCGCACCCAGCTTCACATCAGCCGCGCCGGTGGCCCCGCGCAGCCAATCGGTCAGCTTTGCGCGCCGCGCCTCATCCATGCTTGGGCGGACCCCAGGTGAAGAAGCCAGAACCCTCTGCCCGCAATGTATTGGCCAGCACCATGCGATGCACTTCGGATGCGCCATCCACCAAGCGTGCCTGGCGAGCATAGCGGTACATCCATTCAATCACCGTATCCTTCGAATAGCCACGCGCGCCCAGCAATTGCAGCGCCGTATCCACGGATTTTTGCAAAGCATCCGCGACCACAATCTTCGCCATGGAAACTTCTTTCCGCGCGAAGCCCCCTTGGTCCAGAATCCAGGCCGCCTTCATGGTCAGCAGCCGGCCAATCTCGATTTCCATCGCCGCCTGGCCCACCAGGCCCTGCACGCTTTCGCGGTCAATCAGCTTCATGCCGAAGGAATCACGCTGCGCGATGCGTTCCATGGCAATTTCCAAAGCACGCCGAGACAATCCCAGCCAGCGCATGCAATGCGTCAGCCGCGCCACACCCAGGCGCATTTGCGTCAGCTTCAGCCCATCGCCTTCATTCATCAAAAGGTGTTCATTCGGAACTTCCAGCCCGTCGAATTCCAATTCGCAATGCCCGCCATGTTCTTCTGGGCCCATGATCGGAATGCGGCGCACGATTTTCCACCCCGGCTGATCAGCGCTGAACAGGAAGGCGGAAAGCCCCTTGCGGGGATCATCCGATGTGCGCGCCAGAATAATGAAAATCTTCGCATTGCCGGCGCCGGTGATGAACCATTTGCGCCCGGTGATGCGCCAGCGATCATTGCCGACGCGTTCCGCCTTGGTATAGGTCAGGTTCGGGTCAGAACCGCAGCCATCCGGTTCGGTCATGGCGAAGGCGGATTGCACATCGCCGTCCACAATCGGCTGCAACCAGCGCGGCTTCATCGCTTCCGGCAAAACGCGATCCAGGATCATCATATTGCCGTCATCCGGCGCGGCGCTATTGAACACCACCGGCCCGAAGATGGACCTGTTCATTTCCTCATAACAGGCGGCCATGCCAATGCGC